>NZ_JBZXVN010000012.1:0-52692 GCF_058892305.1 Pelagimonas sp. | reverse complement strand
TGTAACTTTTGTCTGGCAGTCAGAAAGGGTTACAGCGCCGTTGGCCTTGCAGGACTTGACCAAAGAACGGTCAAAGGTTGCACTCGAAGTTATCAAAAAATACTGGCCGGATGCTGAAGCTGAGCCGAGAGTTCAATGTGATCGTCGGTCATGATACCAAAGGTAAGCCGTGGTGAACTTTGATCTAGACGATTGTGAAAAGGGGTGGGATGTATCATTCTGATTTTGAAGGCGAATTGCAAAGGCCCAAATTCCCATTCCGTGTGTTTCCGCCATTATTTGGGCTTACTACCGCGATCTTGTTTGCGACGAAGTTTGCGGATGATTGGCGTTTTTTGACCGACTCATGGGTATTGGCGGTGATATTTTTTCTTTCTCTGGCCGCTGTCATCTTCCGCGCTGCCCAAGATTTCCGTTCGTTTCGGGCGGCTTTGTCGAAACAGGGTACGATCTTGCGAATAGATGCAGATGGCTGGTCAATGAATGGCGAGCTGGTGGTTCCTTGGGACCAGCTGAGGTCTATTGAACTGCGCAGAGCGAAGAGGCGTCTGATTGGGTCATATGTGAACTATGCGGCACAAGGTTTTGGTCGAACAAGTGTCATTTTGCCATTTGATGCTTTGACGTCAGAACAGGCCGAACGTTGTTTGTCTGCAATCAAGCACTATGCCCCCGACGTCGAAGCGCCATGGCAAGATCAACTGGCTCGGCGTGGTCTGAGTTAGGGCGCAGCTTTTTCGTTCTGTAACGCTTTTAACAAACTCGTGCGCATCTTCGGGATGACATCCGGCTCTGGCCTTCCTATCTGCGCTATGGAATATCTTTGCACCACATTGCGGCGGCAGACACGCAAGCAGACACAGGAAGACTGGGGACAGCCATGAGCGACTTTGATTTTGACCTATTTGTGATTGGCGGCGGTTCGGGCGGCGTGCGCGCGGCGCGGGTTGCGGCGGGTGAAACTGGAGCCAAGGTTGGCCTTGCCGAAGAGGACCGGTACGGCGGCACTTGTGTTATTCGCGGTTGTGTGCCCAAAAAGCTGATGGTGTTTGCCTCGGGCTATCCCGAAAAAGTGGCCGAGGCGCAGGCCTATGGCTGGGACATGACGTCCGGTGATTTCAACTGGGATCATTTCCACGGTAAACTGGCGGCGGAGTTGGACCGCCTTGAAGGCATCTATCGCAAACTGCTGGCAGGCAGCGGTGTTGAGACCTTTGACGCCCGCGCCAAGGTTGTTGATGCCCATACGGTTGAGCTTTCGACCGGTGAACGTAAGACCGCCAAACACATCCTTTTGGCGATGGGCGGACGCCCCACGATGCCCGACATTCCCGGTGCGGACTTGGCGATTTCGTCAAACGAAATCTTCCACCTTCCTAAGCTTCCCAAGAATATCCTCATCGTCGGTGGCGGCTATATCGCGTCGGAATTTGCCGGGGTGATGAATGGCTTGGGTGTGAAAACCACGCAGTTTTATCGCGGCGCACAAATTCTGCGCGGCTTTGACGACGAAGCGCGTGGCTTGATCGCCGAAGAGATGATCCAAAAGGGAGTCGATTTACATCTTGGCACCAATGTGCTTGAGATGAAAAGGGTTGATGACGGCATTTGGGTCAAGGCCACCAATGGCTCGGAACATGTGTTTGATCACGTGATGTTTGCCACCGGGCGCAAGCCCAACACCGATGACATGGGCCTAGAAGAGGTGGGCGTGAAACTTGGCCGCAAGGGCGAAGTTCTTGTGGACGAATATAGCCAGACCGCGGTGCCGTCGATCTATGCGATTGGCGATGCAACCGACCGCGTCAACCTCACGCCGGTTGCGATCCGCGAAGGCATGGCCTTTGTCGAGACCGTGTTTAAGGGCAACCCAACCCCGGTGGATCACGAGTTGATCCCAAGCGCGGTGTTCACCCAGCCCGAATATGGCACCATTGGCCTTTCGGAAGAGGCGGCGCGCGAGCAAGAACCGATCGAAGTCTATGCGACCTCGTTCAAACCGATGCAGTCGAGCTTTGCCGGATGCGCGGACCGCGTTTTGATGAAATTGATCGTATCCCAAGCCAATCGCAAGGTTCTGGGCGTGCATATCGTCGCACCAGCGGCAGGGGAAATGATCCAATTGGCCGGAATCGCCGTAAAAATGGGTGCAACCAAAGAGGATTTCGACCGAGTGGTTGCAGTTCACCCGGTTATGGCCGAAGAACTTGTCACAATGCGGAACCCCACGCGGACTGGTTGAATTTTAACCAAATCACGCACAGGTTACTGTAAGAGAGACGCCAAAGGACCAAAGAAGGACGACACTTCATGGCAGGAAACAGCGGCGGCCCCTGGGGGGGCGGCGGAAATAACGGCGGCAGCAATGGCGGCGGCAACAACGGCGGGAACAACGGTCGCGGCCCTCAGGGCGGTGGCGGCAAGCGCCCCGACGATGGTCAGATCCCCGAAATTGATGAGCTGATGAAAAAAGGCCAGGAACAGCTGCGCGTCCTTATGGGCGGTCGCGGTGGCGATAACGGCGGCGCGAAACGCGGCGGCGGGTCGGGCGGTTCCGGTGGTGGCTTTAACAAAGGGACGGCCGTTTTTGGCGCGCTGATCCTTGTTGGTCTTTGGGCCTTTGGAAGCTTTTACACAGTTAAACCCGAAGAGCAGTCGGTTGAGTTGTTCCTTGGGGAATACTCCAGCACCGGCAATCCGGGACTGAACTTTGCCCCATGGCCGTTTGTGACGGCTGAGGTGGTGAATGTGACCTCGGAACGCTCTGAAACCATTGGCGGACGCGGTAGCGACGGCTTGATGCTAACCACGGACGCCAATATCGTTAATATTGACTTCCAAGTGGTTTGGAACATCACCGATCCGGCCAAATACCTGTTCAATATTGCCGATGCTCAGTTGACTGTTCAGGCGGTGTCCGAGGCGGTCATGCGCGAAATCATCGCGGCAACCAACCTTGCGCCAATTTTGAACCGTGATCGTGGTTTGATCGCTGATACGGCGATGGAAAACATTCAAGCGACGCTGGACGAATACGAATCCGGTATCTCGATTGTCCGGGTTAACCTTGCCAAGGCAGACCCGCCTGATGAAGTTATCAACGCGTTCCGAAAAGTTCAGGAAGCTGAGCAAGAACGTGACCGTCTTGAACGTCAAGCGGATGCCTATGCCAACAAGGTTGTGGCCGAAGCCCGTGGTGACGCGGCGCAGGTTCTTGAGCAATCCGAAGGTTACCGTGCCCGCGTGGTCAACGAAGCCTTGGGTGAGGCGGCACGCTTTACCTCGGTTCGTGATGAATATGTGAAGGCCCCAGAAGTGACGCGCAAACGTCTTTATCTGGAGACAATGGAAAACGTGTTGGGTGATGTCGATAAGATGATCCTTGATCCCAGCCTGACGGGGGAGGGTGGTGTTGTGCCATATCTGCCTCTGAATGAGTTGAACCGGACCGGAGGGAAGAACTAATGCGTAAGACAGCATATTTACTCCCCGCTTTTGTGATCCTTTTGGTGGTCATCCTGTCTGCGGTCTTTGTTGTGGACGAACGCCAAAAGGCGCTGGTTCTGCAGTTTGGTCAGATTAAGGATGTCAAAGAAGACCCCGGCTTGGCGTGGAAAATCCCGCTGATCCAAGAGGTTGTCTACTATGATGATCGTATTCTGAGCCTTGATACAGATACCATCGAAGTCACCCCATCCGACGACCGTCGTTTGGTTGTTGACGCCTTTGCCCGTTACCGGATCGCTGATGTGGTCAAGTTCCGTCAGGCGGTTGGCGTGGGCGGCATTCGCGTCGCAGAAGACCGTCTTTCCGGCATTCTCAACTCGATGATCCGCGAAGTCTTGGGGGCCGATCAGGTCACCTCGGACCGGATTTTGTCGGTTGATCGCCGTGGGTTGACGAACCGCATCCGTGATCGTGCCCGCGTCCAGGCGCTGTCGCTTGGTCTTGACGTTGTTGACGTGCGTCTCAAGCAAACCAACCTGCCGGCGACAAGCCTTGAGGTGACCTTTGCTCGGATGCGCGCCGAACGGGAACGTGAAGCGGCGGATGAGATCGCCCGTGGTAACGAAGCGGCCCAGCGTGTGCGCGCGCTTGCCGATCGTACCGTGGTTGAAACAACTTCCGAGGCCGAAAAAGAAGCCAACGTGATCCGCGGTGAAGCGGATGCGGAACGTAACCGGGTCTTTGCCGAAGCCTATGGCGCGGATCAGGAGTTCTTTGCCTTCTATCGGTCTTTGCAGGCCTATGAGGCGGCGCTGCGCGGGTCCAATTCGACCATGGTGATCACGCCGGACAGTCAGTTCTTTGACTATTTCGGCAGTGAAAACGCTGCACCAGCCCAGTGACACCACGTCAGTGAGCTGGACGGACATATTAACGGGGATCGGTATGCTCCTCGTGATCGAGGGGCTGGTGTACGCACTGGCCCCTTCGCTTGTCGAGCGCCTGCTTGAGGCGCTGCGCGAGATGCCCTTGGACACACGTCGGGTTTTGGGACTGGCAACGGTTGTGACTGGGGTTTGCATCCTTTGGTGGGGGCATTTCTAAAGGTCACGGCTGTTTTTGTGTTTCAATGAGATGCGATTCCCAAGGGGCGAAACGGTAAGATCACGATAGTGCCTGACGACGATTTGCACCAAGCACGACTCAGAAAGGTCCGCACACAAAAGACGTGGATTTTCTTTATGACACTGTACCTCCAAAGTGGCTTTGGTGGACCGCCTGGGAAAGGTTTGTACTCAGGGCATATCGCGTCGAACGCTTTAGAAAAGGATTATTGTTAAAGCGGTCTGAGCGATTGTTTTTTGAACGTGCTAGGTCGGCAAGGGGCGCTTTGACGAGGTACGGGTTGTGTCAAAGAGCAAATCCAATCAGTTCGGGCTCGTTTTAATCAATTTGAAGGTAGCGTGCGCGTAACTAAAGTTGGTGGATCAACAACTAGTATTATTTGTGGAGCCTCAAGATTGAATCTCTACGGAATTTCATCCGGACATCAGCCGCAGATTGTACCGGCTGGTGCACCTGAGAACACGAGCGGCGAAATCAATCAATTTGAAGCAGTTTTCATTGAAGGAACTCAGGCTGAACGGGCGATGGGTCGAGCAGGGTTATTAGCATTCCGGGGTTTGGAGACCTAGAGACGCCGACTGACCCTGTCAGAGCACAAGAGCGACTTGCTGCGTTTGTAAGTTTTTATGAACGTGGAGCGGAGAGTTATCGCGAAGGCCTAGAAAACTTGGAAAAATCGGTGTCGATGCTCACTGAGGCGCGCGATCGGGTTGCTGCTGGAAACGTCTCTTTTGGTAGTCAAGTTGAACGGTTGGCAAGTTTGGAAGCCACGATTGACCAACACACACGAACATTACGCGAAGCACCTGAAATACTGAGGCAGCAAACCGAAGGGTTAGATGCCCTGCGATCCTTTTATGAGGAACGGTATGGGTGAGGGATAGGACGATTTTGAACAGTTTTGCCTTTACTGCAGTTAGGATGCCTAGCCAAACCGATCTCCGTCCACGTCGAATGCGCAGCAATACCAAATGGTTTTTGACGGCGGTCAACTTATGGCAATTATGCATTGCGGTCGTTGCTCTGCATCTCGCGACATTCCGCTCACTCTCCCTTCACAATCGCTTGAGGTCGGGTTTTCCCGCCTTTGGTGTTGCGCAGGTGCACCTATCTTTGTCACACTAGCAGGAGGCAGGACGCGGCGCGCACCAATGCGGGCCCACACCTGACAATGACAAGGAGTGCCAAGTTTGAAACCCCAATCCCTCGCTTTGACCAAGGACGATGTGACGCCGCTCAGGCTGTTCTGGCTGACGACGCTGTCGATGGTTCTGATCTTGTCGCAATCTTTGATGGCGCATGCGCGTGGCGCGCCCGAAAGCTTTGCTGATCTGGCCGAACGCATTAGCCCGTCGGTTGTGAATATCACCACATCCACCGTAGTCGAAGGGCGCACCGGCCCACAGGGTATCGTACCCGAAGGATCGCCGTTCGAAGATTTCTTCCGTGAGTTTCAGGACCGCGGCGGCGAAGATGGCGACCGCCCACGTCGTAGCTCGGCCCTTGGTTCGGGATTTGTGATTTCCGAAGACGGCTATGTTGTCACCAACAACCACGTGATCGAAGGGGCCGATGAGATCCTGATTGAGTTCTTCGAAGGCTTTGAATTGCCCGCGAAACTAATCGGAACCGATCCAAATACCGATATTGCGCTTCTCAAAGTCGAAGCCGAAGAACCGCTTAAATTCGTCAGCTTTGGAGATAGCGACACCGGCCGCGTTGGCGATTGGGTCATGGCGATGGGCAATCCGCTTGGCCAAGGGTTCTCGGTCTCTGCTGGGATCATTTCCGCCCGCAACCGCGCCCTAAGCGGCACCTATGACGACTACATTCAAACAGACGCGGCGATTAACCGGGGCAACTCGGGTGGTCCGCTGTTCAATATGGACGGTGACGTGATCGGTGTGAACACCGCGATTCTGTCGCCCAATGGTGGCTCGATCGGGATCGGCTTTTCCATGGCGTCCAACGTGGTGACCAAGGTTGTCGATCAGCTCAAAGAATTCGGTGAAACCCGTCGCGGTTGGCTGGGTGTGCGCATTCAGGACGTGACCGATGATGTGGCCGAAGCTCTGGGTCTTGAAGATGCTAAAGGCGCACTTGTGTCGGATGTGCCGGATGGTCCTGCCAAAGAGGGTGGCATTCTGGCCGGTGACGTGATCGTCAATTTCGATGGTGTTGCGGTTGAAGACACCCGCCAGTTGGTCCGCGTTGTTGCCAATGCCCCCGTTGGTCAAACGGTCCGGGTGGTTGTGAACCGTGGTGGTGAAACGCAGACACTCAAGGTGACCTTGGGCCGTCGCGAAGAAGCCGAGGGCAAAGCCCCACCCGCGCAAGAGGACACGCCAGAAGAGCCATCGAAAATGGAACTGATGGGCCTGACCCTCAGCCCGCTGACCGATGAGATCCGGGGTGAGCTTGGCCTTAGCAAAGACGCCGGTGGATTGGCCGTTGTTGCGGTTGATGAGACCTCGCCCGCGTTTGAAAAAGGCCTGCGCGCCGGGGATTTGATCACCGAAGCCGGGCAAAACCCAGTGGCGACATTGGACGATCTCGAAAAGCGGATTGATGAAGCCAAAGAGGGCGGCCGCAAGTCGATCCTGCTTTTGGTGCGGCGCGGTGGAGACCCCCGTTTTGTGGCGCTTGGCCTAGACGAGTAATCCTTGCTTACAGACGTGAAAAAGGCACCCTTTTGGGTGCCTTTTTTGTTTGTTGGAACGGGGCGGCCTGCTGCGATTTGGCTACAAACTGCTGCGATCCACGGCGACAAGGCCGAGGCTGCGGGCGGTTTCAAGTGACATCTGGCCGCTGTCCAGACCACGTTCGTTTTGGAATTTGCGAATGGCGGCGGTGGTCGGGGCGTCGAGTTGCCCGGTGACATTGCCGTGGAAATACCCGCGTGCGGCAAGGGCGCGTTGGGTCGAGGCGACAAAATCCGGGGTCATTTGATAGCCGCAGGGGGCCTCAAACCGCATCTCACCGCGCGGGGTGACAACCCGTGGCACCGGTGCCTTGCGATAGATTGGCGGGCGGATCACGGTGCCATCTTCGGCGATTTCCGCCTGGACGACCTGGACTTCACCCATGACCTGCTCATAGACGGCAGGGGTGATTTCGCGCGCCCAACAGCGGCCGTCGCGATCGGGTTCGGCCATGGGCGGCGGGCCAATTGGGGTGGCGGCACGGGTGACGGGCTGCGATGCGGTGCATGCAGCAAGTAGCGCCAACGCGGAAAGCGGTGCGGTCCATTTCATCAATCTGCTCGGGCCTCTTGTCGTGCCTTAGTTTGGCAGTGACGTTAGCCGGTTTTGCCGATCTCGCCAAGCTTTGGGTCCAAAAGCATATCCAACATGTCAGAAATATCTTCGATTGTGTCCGCAATGACATGGGTGACGCCATTGTCACGCTGAATACGGCCGGTGACGCGCAGCATGCGCCCGGCGATGACCGCACGGCGGTAGGCCTCGTACATTTTGCGCCAGACGATGACGTTGACGATTCCCGTCTCATCCTCAAGCGTCAGAAAGATCACCCCATTGGCGGTGCCGGGGCGTTGGCGCAGGATCACCAGACCCGCCACGGCGATGCGCGCGCCATTTGGCGGTTCGACCAAACGGCAGGCTTGCAGCGCCGAGGGGGGCAGGGGCCAGGGGGGCGGATGTTTCATGTGAACAAATATAGAACATTTGTGTGATGAGGCAAGTTTGTTGCGCCCTGCGACATTGGAATGCCGCAAAAGGGGCTGGCAGAGACCAGAGCGGCACATTAGGTATGTGCCAAATGATTATTGGAGAGCGGTGAAGATGGCGAAAATCACCTATATCGAGCACAACGGCACGAAACACGAAATTGAGGTGGCCAGTGGGCTTACCGTAATGGAAGGCGCGCGCGACAACGGCGTGCCGGGCATCGAGGCGGATTGCGGCGGGGCCTGTGCCTGTTCCACATGCCACGTCTATGTTGATCCGGCTTGGGTCGAAAAGGTTCCGGCCAAGGATGATATGGAAGAAGACATGTTGGATTTCGCGTTTGAGCCCGATCCGGCCCGGTCGCGCCTAACCTGTCAGATCAAAGTGACCGATGATCTGGATGGTTTGGTTGTGCAACTGCCTGAAAAGCAAATCTGATGTTGAAAAGGGCGCCGCGTCTCCTGTTGCGCCCTTTGCGCCGCCTCATGCGCGGCGGGCTGCTGATGTCGAGCCTGTGGATGGCGGGGGCTGCCGCGGCAGAGGTGCCAGCGGCGGCGCAATTTGTGGAGCCAACCACCCGGTATCAGCACGGTGTTCTTGGGGACGCCATTGAGTGGGGGGGCTTGGAGTTCAGCTCCGGCAAAAGATTTCGCCTACCTGAAGCGCTGGTTTTCGAAGACCTCACCCCGCGCGTTGTAGAGATTGATGGCGTATCCGCCCGAGACAAAGAGGGAAATCCGTCTGATAGCGGGCAGCCCGATCTCGAATTCATGGTTGTTGAATCACACCAATCCAAAGGGGCGCGATTGGCGCTTTGGGATGACAGTGGGCGGCTTGCAGTCACGCCCTTTATTGGCCAACGCAACCGCTGGCTGGCCCCGATTGGGGCCGGCGATTTGGACGGGGATGGCAGGATCGAAGTTGCCTATATTGATCGCCCGCATCTGGCCAAAACCCTACGTGTTTGGCGATATGAGAATGGTGAGCTAAGCGAAGTGGCCGCGGCCTCGGGGTTTAGCAACCATCAGATCGGCTGGGATTACATCGAAGGTGGTCTGCGCGACTGTGGCAACGGCCCTGAGATGATCGTGGCGTCGGGAAATTGGCGAGAGGTTCGAGCCGTTCGATTTGACGGGTCCAAACTTTCCTCTCGGCGATTGGGGGCCTATAGCGCGGCGGCGATCAAACAGGCGATGGCCTGTAAATAGGCTTGGGGAAATAACCACAACCTCATTGCGGCTATTTTGCCTTGTCCTCTTTGCTTTCTATGCAATTGGCGCTAGGGCATGGCGTTATGCGAATTCTGTTTCTAGGCGATGTGATGGGCCGTGCCGGGCGCGCCGCCATCACCGAAAACCTCCCCAAGCTGCGCGATGACTGGCGGCTGGATTTTGTTGTGGTCAACGGCGAGAACGCGTCGAATGGCATGGGTCTCTCGGGGGAACATGCCAAGCTGATTTTGGGCGCAGGGGCCGATGTGGTCACCTTGGGCGACCATGCGTTTGACCAAAAAGACATGCTCAGCTTTATCGAAAATGAGCCGCGGGTGCTCCGCCCGATCAACTTTGCCAAAACTGCGCCGGGGCGCGGAGTTGGATTGTTCAATGACCGTCGAGGCCGCAAGGTTCTGGTGTCTCAGGTGTTGGGGCAGGTGTTCATGAAACGTGCCTATGATGATCCGTTTTCGGCCATGGATGATGTGTTCCGTCGCCACCCTTTGGGTGGTCAGGCCCAAGCGATTTTGGTTGATATACATTGCGAAGCCACGTCCGAGAAAATGGGCATGGGGCATTTTTGCGACGGCAAGGCCAGCCTTGTTGTCGGCACTCATACCCATGTGCCAACGGGCGATGCGCAAATTCTGCCGGGCGGCACCGGATACATGAGCGATGCGGGCATGTGCGGCGACTATAATTCGGTGATCGGCATGGAAAAGGCGGAACCGATGCGCCGTTTTGTGACCGGCATGGTCAAGGGGCGCTTTACCCCGGCAACCGGCGAGGCAACGCTCTCGGGGGTTGTTGTCGAAACCGATGACCGAACCGGCAAAGCGACGTCTATCACACCAATCCGCCATGGTGGCCGTTTACAGGCTTCCGGTCTCTGACTGCGGGGAATTGCCCTTAAACTTGGCCTTGTTACCATCGCGCCGGTCGGCCACAATGGCCATCGGTTGAGGGATAACAGAGCAGAGCATGCAATTCATTGAACTGAGCCAGACCGGGCAGGCCGGGGTCGCCATTGCTGTGGTCATCGTGATGTTTGCGTTGTTTTTGCGCGACATTTACCCGACCGAAGTCACCGCTCTTGGTGGTGTTGCGGTTTTGTTGTTCACCGGCGTTCTTCCCTATGACAACGCCTTGGCGGTGTTGTCGAACCCCGCACCTTGGACCATTGCGGGCATGTTTATCGTCATGGGGGCCTTGGTGCGCACCGGTGCGTTGGATGCTTTTACCAACTACGCTCAGGCGCAGGTGCTCATCCATCCGCGCACCGCAATGGCGGCGATTTTGGCGGTGGTGGTGGTGGCATCGGCCTTTATGAACAACACGCCGGTTGTGGTTGTGATGCTGCCGGTCTTTGTCCAATTGGCCAAAGCGCTGGGGTTGGCCCCGTCCAAGCTGTTGA
Organism: Pelagimonas sp.; assembly: GCF_058892305.1. Classification (NCBI taxonomy): domain Bacteria; kingdom Pseudomonadati; phylum Pseudomonadota; class Alphaproteobacteria; order Rhodobacterales; family Roseobacteraceae; genus Pelagimonas; species Pelagimonas sp. The sequence continues at coordinate 41,803 of NZ_JBZXVN010000012.1, read as the reverse complement.
TCCCGCTTAGTTACGCGGCCATCTTGGGCGGTACTTTGACCCTTATCGGGACCTCGACCAACCTGTTGGTTGATGGGGTGGCGCGGACCCAAGGGATGGAGCCCTTTACGATTTTTGAAGTCACGCCACTGGCGGTCATTCTGATCACATTCGGCATGGTTTACCTTGCGGTTATTGGTCGGTTTTTACTGCCGGATCGAACCTCATTGGCGGGCATGTTGTCTGATCGGTCGCGGATGAAATTCTTTACAGAAGCCATTGTGCCACCGGATTCCAACCTGATCGGCCGCGAGGTGCTTGGGGTTCAACTCTTCAAACGCGATGGCGTTCGCCTCATCGACGTGATCCGCGGCGATGCATCCTTGCGACGCAACCTTGACGGCGTCGAATTGCAGGTTGGTGATCGCGTGGTTTTGCGCACCCAAATGACCGAGCTTTTGTCGCTACAGCGCAATAAATCCCTGAAACGCGTCGATCAAGTGTCGGCCAAGGAAACCACCACGGTTGAGGTGCTGATTTCCCCCGGTTGCAAGATGATCGGGCGCAGCCTTGGAGCCCTGCGTCTGCGGCGGCGCTATGGTGTGTACCCTTTGGCGGTGCACCGGCGGAACCAAAATATCGGACGCCAGCTCGATGATTTGGTGGTGCGGGTGGGGGATACGCTCTTGCTCGAAGGCAACCCCGAAGACATTCAACGTTTGGCCGAAGACATGGCCCTTGTGGATGTGTCGCGCCCCTCCGCACGGGCCTTTCGCCGTGGCCATGCTCCGATTGCTTTGCTTGCCCTCGCGGGGATTGTCATCCTCTCCGCCTTGGGGGTGGCAAAAATCCTGCCGCTGACCATCATTGCCGTTGCCATTGTTTTACTGGCGCGCTGCATCGACGCCGAAGAGGCGTTTTCCTTTATCGAAGGCCGCTTGTTGGCGCTGATCTTTTCGATGTTGGCGATTGGCGCGGCGCTACAGGCCTCAGGGGCGGTTCAAATGATTGTCGAGGCCATCGCCCCACATCTGATCGGCTTGCCACCGTTTCTGCTGATCTGGGCGGTCTATTTGCTGACCTCGGTCTTGACCGAAGCCGTCAGCAACAACGCAGTGGCCGTCGTCGTGACCCCCATCGCCATCAGTCTCGCCGGCGCGATTGGCGTCGACCCGCGCCCCTTGGTGGTTGCGGTCATGGTGGCGGCGTCATGTAGCTTTGCCACGCCGATTGGCTATCAGACCAACACGCTTGTGTATGGCCCCGGCGGCTACAAATTCACCGATTTCGTCAAAGTGGGTCTGCCGCTGAATATCAGCATCGGCTTGATCGCCTCACTGTTCATTCCGGTGTTTTGGCCTCTCTAAAACTCCAATATCCTCGCGGGGATCAGGTTTTTTCTTTCCCCAAATTTCCCGAGATGAACGCGCCCTTGGGCGCAGAGGAGCAGGCCCCTTGCCCCCTCGCTTAACCGTAGCGTGCTACAAAGGCGGAGAGGATTTTCTCGGGCGTTGAGATATCTGCCGAGTGGCAAATGTCGATCAATCGGTCGGCGTCGTCTGGGGCAAAATAGCCTTTGTGACGATAGAACCTGATCCGGGTTTCGAACTCGGCCCCATCGGCTTCGGGGTGAAACTGGGTGGCATAGACATTCGCGCCGTAGCGGATCATCTGAAACGGGCAGGGGCCCGAGGCCAGCAAATGCACCGCGCCCTTGGGTAACTCCTGCAAGGCTTCTTTGTGACCGACCAAAGCGTCAAAGGCTTTGGGGAGACCGTGTAAAAGAGGATCTTTTGCCCCCTCAACCGTGAGCTCACAGGTTGTCGGCCCCACGGGTTCACCGTAGCGCGCCTTTGATACGTCTGCCCCAAGGTGATGGCCCAAAATGCCAATCCCATAGCAACAGCCCATAAACGGCACATCCGATGCGGTGATTTCAGGCATCAAAGAAAGGCAGGCGGCTTCGATGCGCGCCTCAATCGGTGTTTTGTCTTCGGGCGCATCGGAAACACAGCCCGGACCGCCGCCGACGATAACCCCCGCATAGTCATGCACATCAAGCCCATCCGGGAGGGTTTCCCGGTCAAGGCAAATGCGATGAACACGCGCGTCGTCCAACCCGGTTTTATCTAGCATCGCGCGATATTCGCTATCGCTGACTTCGGGTTCCGGGCGCAGTTGCAACAAGAGAAAATTAGCCATGTCCCATCGCCTAACGCAGCCAGCCGACGTTGCCAAGCCTATGCCCAAGCCTATACCTACGCCAATCCAGAGCCCGGCATGGCCAAAGCCGCCTTGGAAACCTGAGCCCAATAGCCTATAGAATGCGCCAAACAGGACGATCAGATACGAGGCGACACCATGGCCGGCCATTCCAAATGGGCAAATATTCAGCACCGCAAAGGTCGTCAGGACAAATTGCGGGCCAAATTGTTTTCAAAATTCTCTAAGGAAATCACCATCGCAGCCAAGATGGGTGATCCTGATCCAGAGAAAAACCCGCGTTTGCGCTTGGCGGTAAAAGAAGCCAAGTCAAACTCGATGCCTAAGGATAACATCGAACGCGCGATCAAGAAATCGGTCGCAGGCGAAGGCGATGATTACGAAGAAATCCGCTATGAGGGCTATGGCCCCAACGGCGTGGCGGTCATCGTCGAGACATTGACCGACAACCGCAACCGCACCGCATCAACCGTGCGTTCGACCTTTACCAAAAACGGCGGCAACCTTGGCGAAACCGGGTCGGTTGGGTTCATGTTCGATCGGGTTGGCGAAATTGTTTATCCGGCGGGAGCGGGTGACAACGACACGATTATGGAAGCCGCCATCGAAGCGGGTGCCGAAGATGTCGAAAGTTCGGAAGATGGCCATGTTATCATTTGTGCCGACACCGATCTGAACGAGGTTTCGACGGCTTTGGAAACGGCTTTGGGCGAATCGGATTCGACCAAATTGATCTGGAAGCCGACCACCACAACCGAGCTGGACCTTGACGGAATGGAAAAGCTGATGCGCTTGATTGATGCGCTTGAGGATGATGATGACGTCCAGCGCGTCACCGCCAACTTTGAGGCTTCTGATGAGGTTATGGACCAGCTGTCCTAAGCGGTTCTAAAGCTTGCGCCGTAGGCAGTTATGCCTGCGGCCCCCCCAAACAGGTTGTTATGTGTCGGCGGATAGGTCGGCCAAAGACAGATTGGGAAGACCGAGAAACGCACAAGCGCCTTGGTCGGAATCGACGATTTTGACGTCGATTTCATTCCCGTAAATATTCGCAATTGACGTGAACATCCGGGCCAATCCATAGACAAACGGGCCGTTTTCTATCAACGCGACCTTCGGAATGTGCCCCTGATCTTTGTGGTAGCTGACGAGGTCAGACACATAGGTCAGCATATCCCTGAACGTGATCTCAACATCGGTGATCCCGCGCAAATCGTCGATTTCAGACATGCCAACGCGGTAGGCGGGATGGCTGTAGGTATTTTGTTGGCAGCGTTGAACGTCAGGGAGTGTGACGAACCCGGAATAGCTGGCATAGACTAAATTATACGCGGGGATGATATTCGCACGGACGGGCATAGTGAACTCTTTTAAAGCTATGGTCGAAAATGTCTTCTAACTTATTGGCTTTTATGAAAGAAATTTATGAGGTGGGCTGCGGTTTCCTTGGGGGCTTCTTCTGGTAGGAAGTGACCACAGGGAAGCGCATGGGCCTCTACCATTTCTGCGTATTGATGCCAGACATTGGGCACATCATAGAGCCGACCAACAACCCCGTTTCCACCCCAGAGCACTTGCACAGGCATGGCAAGCTTGGCCCCGGCATCGGCCCGATCATGGTCTAAGTCAATGGTTGCGGCGGCGCGGTAGCCTTCGCAGGTGGCATGGATGCAGGCGGGGTCTCGAAAACAACGGGTGTATTCGGCAACAACGGAGGGATCAAAGGCCGCTGGGATGTCTGTGCTCCAGGCTGTGAGTTTGCTGCTCAGGTAAAAATCCGGATCCCGCCCGATCAAGGTTTCTGGAAAGGGCGCGGGTTGGATCAAGAAGAACCAATGATAATAAGCGCTGGCAAAACTCTGATCGGTTTGCGCGTACATATATTCCGTGGGAGCGATGTCCAAAAACGACACGGCGCGAACCCGGTCGTCATAGTCCCGCGCGAGCCGATGCGCCACTCGGGCACCGCGGTCATGTCCTGCAACGCAAAACCGCGTGTGTCCCAAGAGTGTCATCAACTCGGCGATGTCCTTGGCCATCGCGCGTTTGGAATACGGGCGATGCATGTCATCTGAGGGGGGCTTGTCGCTGTCCCCATATCCGCGCAGGTCAGGCAAGATGACATGAAACCCGGCGTCAACCAAACTTGGAGCAACTTTGTGCCAACAAAGATGCGTTTGCGGGTAGCCATGCAGGAGCACAAGAACCGGGCCATGTCCGGCCTGCCGAACATTTAAGGTTATACCCGTCGGTAGCGTCACTTTGTCATTGTCAAATCGGTCCAACATCAAGCCACCTCACTTTTGAACACGGTTTCAGGTTCGAGGGCACGAGGCAAGCCGAGAGATTGTCACGGGTCAGACCCTCGTCAGACAATCGAAAGGGGCTTGGATGGGGGGATGTACACGGAGAGGGAAACACTGACTCTGCGCCAAGGTCAAACCATGCGTTTAGATCGAACAAACGGCCGATCAAGGTGCAGGCAAGGACGGTAAGCTCTCTGTTGTCTGGTGGATAAAGGTCCGGCCTACCGGAGGCCGGACCCAAAGGTGTCACGGGCAAAGACCGCCAATGCTTAGGTACTTGCCATAGACCCAACCATTGGGGTCAGGTTGTCCCCACAGCGGATTCAGGCATCTGCCGGACATGCATTGCACCCGGTACCAGCTCCCGGCACGGTCCCAGACGGCAATTTCATCCCCGCGATACAACTCACCGATCTGTTGGTATTTGGACCCCGGACCGGTCCGCACCGCCAAAAAGCCGTTGCCTTTGGCATGGTTGTATTGGCTGATTGGGCGCACGCCGGTTACATGCCCAGTGCAATCTCCGGCAAAGGAGGCCCCCGCGGTCATGGCTAGGGCGGCGGCCGTTGCTAGGGTAACGAGGTGTTTCATTGTGGTGTCCTCCCCTCATGTGTGAGCGTCGGAGTGTCAGAGGGTTTCGACCCCGACGCCGAGATAATACCCAACAAAACACATTCCGTCGTTGATATGAGTCAGTCTCCTTGGCTGGGCGGCGCTTGCCGATCGCTCTGTGCTGGCCTATCACTCGGACATGTTATTTCGCGCGATCCTTTTGCTGACAGTGGTGGTTTTACTCTCTGCCCTTGCGACGTGGTACTTTGGCAAGGATGTGTTGATCGCTTTGGGGCTGATCCTTGTTCAGCTCAAGATCATTCTCAAAAAGACGGCGACCTTAGAATTGCCGATCTTTCTGATCTGGTTGAAAACCCATGCTTCGGCGTTTTTCAAAATCGAATTGATCAAAAAATGGATCATGTCGACGCTGATGCCGATGGTCTTGGGCAAGGCGGTGTTGCGCCGTCTGGCCGGATTTTTCACCCGCTACATCGAGGCGGTGCAAGCGCGCTATGCAAAACTGTTCCAATGGTACCAAAGCCTGTCGGGCATTGAGAAATTTGTCTCGGGGCTGATTTTGGTTTTTGCGGCGCTGGCCTTGTCGGTAAGTACCGTTGGTCTTTGGCTGGTCCTGTTTTCGGTTCAAGTGCCCTTGTGGATTGTTGCCAGTGGCACGGCTTTGGGGCGTCTCATCTGGGTCAGTGTTCAGAAAATGGCGTTTAAGGCCGTGGCGTTTTTGCAATTGGGGTTGTTGTGGAAGGGCTTGCAAAAGCTACTTCCGGAAAGCCTGCTTAAACGCAAACGTGCCTTTGACTATCGGGTTGCGCGGGCGGTGATCCGACGGCGGCGTATGACGGTGCGCCAATTGGCCGATCGCAAAGACAGCCTGCCCTTCCGGATGGGGTTGATGGTGGACTATCTGTTTGGCACCGGCAAATCGGATCAGGGTTGAACCAAAGCCGCGCGCGCGCTTTGAACAACGGCATCGGTGACCGGTTTCAACGCCGGAGCAAGAACGCGGCTCACTTGCCAGACAAGCGGAACATCCCATGTGGCGCGGTCATTCAAGGGCACAAGCCGACCACGGCGCAAAGCCCGGCGCACCAAAGGCTCGGGGTTCATACCCCAGCCAAGACCGGCAACAGCAGCATCAACAAAAGCATGGGTTGAGGGCAAATAGTGGCTTGGGGGTGTTGCACGCGGGGCCCCTTGGGCGGCCATCCAATCCCGTTGCAGACCGTCCTTGGTATCAAACACCAAACAGGGGGCTGTGTTGAGACTGTCTTGGGTGATGCCCTCTGAGAACCAGCGGTTGTGAAATTCGGGCGAAGTGGTGGCGACATAGCGAATGGCCCCGAGGGGATAGGCGTCACAGCCCGGAATGCTTGGGGTCGAAGTGATTGCGGCGCTCACCGCCCCGCGTTTAAGCCAATCGGCGCTATGGTCCTGATCGTCCAACTCAAGATCAAACAAGATGTCGGGCAATTGCACCATGGTTTGCACAAACCATGTGGCAAGGCTGTCGGCATTGATCGCGATCCGCAGGTGGCGCTGGGCGTCAGAGGCCTCAAGCTGCAAATCGCGGGTCAGGGCGTTTTCCAACAAGCCGATATCCTCGGCATGTTTGGCGATGCGAAGCCCATGGGGCGTGCCGGTACAGGGGGTGCCACGATTGATGAGGGTCGAGCCGACCCGTTCTTCCAAGGCTTTGATCCGTTGGGAAATCGCCGACGGGGTGACATGAAGCGCATTGGCGGCGGCGTCAAAGCTGCCATGACGCAAAACGCCCGACAGAGCCGCGAGGTGGTGGGGATCAAATTGCATTAGCCAAACTAATCTACCTGTAGTTTCTTTAATTTGATTGCGGGAAAGTCCTGACGTAGTCAAGCCCGACGACAAGGAGAGTTTGGGATGACCGCATATTTTGCAGGCTTTGCGCTGGGCTTTAGTTTGATTTTGGCCATCGGGGCGCAGAACGCTTTTGTTTTGCGCCAAGGGTTGATGCGCCAACATGTTTTGCCGGTTGTCCTTGTCTGTGCGATCTCGGATGCCGTGCTGATTGCCGCCGGGGTGGCTGGCTTTGGGGCTTTGGTTGCGGCGGTGCCCGGGCTTGAATGGGGGATGCGCTTGTTTGGGGCCGCCTTTTTGGTGTGGTACGGGTTGCGCACGTTGAAAAGCGCCTGGGACGGTGGACACAGGATGGAGGCGGGCGAAAAGGCCGGGAGCCTGCGTTTGGCGGTCTTGACCTGTTTGGCGCTGACCTGGCTCAACCCGCATGTCTATCTGGATACGGTTGTCTTGCTTGGGGCGGTGTCGGCACAATACGACGACAAGCTAAGCTTTGGGCTTGGGGCCGTCTGTGCGAGTTTCGTGTTCTTCTTTTCGTTGGGATTTGGCGCGCGCCTTTTGGCACCGGTGTTTGAAAAGCCGGGGGCGTGGCGGGTGCTTGACCTAGGTGTTGGCCTGACAATGCTGGCAATCGCGGCGGCTTTGCTATTGGGCTAGGCACCACCGTTAGGGGCATCACATATGTCGAGACATCACTGGCCTTGTGCCTGATGGTGAATGCGTTAAGTAATTCCTATGGATCAAGCGCGCCCCAGTGTTGGCATTTTCTGGATGGTGGTGACAGGGCTGTGCTTTGTCGCCGTTACGGCCTTGGTTAAAACCATGCATGGCCGCGTACCCGCCCCCGAAGCCGCGTTTTTGCGCTATGTTTTGGGGCTGGTGTTTGTCATTCCGTTCTGGCGCGAGCTGCGCAACATGCGCCCAACCCGTCGCCAATGGAAACTGATGGCGGTGCGCGGGGTGTTTCAATCACTTGGGGTGGCGTTTTGGTTTTTTGCTATGACGCGGATTCCCTTGGCCGAAGTCACCTCGATGAACTACCTCAACCCGATTTTTGTGACGCTCTTGGCGGTGCTCTTGTTGGGCGAAAAATTGGCATTGCGGCGCATCTTGGCGATTGCGGTTGCGATGATTGGTGCGCTTATCATCCTGAGGCCGGGGTTCCGCGACCTTGATCCGGGGCATTTGGCCATGCTGATCACCGCCAGCTGTTTTGCCGCGTCCTATTTAATCGCCAAAATCCTCTCGGCCGAGGTCAGCCCGGCGATGGTTGTTGCCACCATGTCGGTGTCTGTCACGATCGGATTGGCCCCATTGGCTATCCCGGTTTGGGTCTGGCCAAGCTGGTGGGACGTTGGAATTCTGTTCCTCGTGGCGTGTTTCGCGACGGGGGGGCATTACGCCATGACATTGGCCTTTAAAGCCGCGCCATTGACCGTGACCCAACCGGTGACATTCTTGCAATTGGTGTGGTCCGTTTCCCTCGGGGCGCTTTTGTTTGACGAAGCCGTTGACCCATGGGTGATTTCCGGGGGCGGGATCATCATGGGGGCCGTGGTATTCATCACTTTGCGCGAGGCCGCGTTGAACCGGCGGATTACGCCGGGTGTTGTGGAAACGAAACACTGATCTCGGGCCCATTGTCTCCAAATCGTTAAAAATCCATGTATTGGCCGCACTTGTGCCCCAATGCTTAAGCAGTTTGTAAACCATCGGAAGATAACGTGAACGATGGAGAAACAAATGTTTGCGGAGAATAAATTGACTGAGAATATGACTGAGATCGAGGCCTTCTTGCTCAAAGAACGTGCCAAAGTGCTTTCCGAAGCAGAGTGGCGTTTCCGGATGCGTGGCTATGGCTACAACCTGCGTCGCACAAACGATGGCGTCGAAGTGGCTCGCCTTCCACAAAACAAGGTTCTGGGAACGTTTGAAATGTAAGCTGCGGCCTGATTGGGCCGGAGACATGCACGCGAGTCGTGCACATAAACCAGATGCTGGCCGTGTGGCCGGATCAGAGTTGGCCCAAGTTGAGCCAGCCATGGGAGCGCCTGAATTTTTGGGAATGCGTTCAGGAAGCGACCCTTTGACAATGTTTTACGACGTGCCTTTCAGCGTGTTGTGAGGAGTACATGGGCTGTCCATAGTCGCCGTTGGATTTTGATTGACTTGTCAGTCAATAACCGGCAGCAATTCTTATATGCCTAAGATTGGACAAGAACCCAAAAGACGCGCCGCCTTGGTCGCAGCCACAGTCGAAGAGATTGGGGCCGCTGGATCGCTTGAGGTGACCGTTGGACAAATCGCCAAACGTGCCGGAATGTCGAGCGCCTTGGCCCACCACTATTTTGGCGGCAAAGCCCAGATTTTTCTGGCGGCGATGCGCCATATCCTCAACGAGTATTCGCGCGATGTGCGCGCAGCCTTGGCATCTGCGCAACCGGGTAGACGGCTTGAAGCCATTATTGACGGAAGTTTTGACCCGAATTGTTTTGATCCGGCAGCGGTCTCTGCTTGGCTCAACTTTTATAGCTTTGCGCAGCGCGACAAAGAGGCCGCGCGGCTTTTGCACATTTACCAGAGACGGTTGCACAGCAACCTTGTGCATGCGTTGCGGTCGCGCTGTTCTAACCCTCAATCTGCGGCGCGGATTATCGCGGCCCAAATTGATGGCGTTTATCTACGCGCGGCATTGGCCCATGGCGATATGTCCGGCGCAGCGGAGCAAGTCAAAACCGTAGCGCACGCCCTAATAGGGGAGGCATCGGCGTGAGCCCGAATATCCTGATCATCATGGTGGATCAGTTGAACGGCACGCTATTTCCCGATGGTCCCGCCGACTGGCTACATGCCCCAAATCTTAAAGCTTTGGCAGCGCGTTCGACCCGTTTTGCGAACAGCTACACCGCAAGTCCGCTTTGTGCGCCGGGGCGTGCAAGCTTTATGTCTGGGCAGTTGCCAAGCCAGACGCGCGTTTATGATAATGCGGCTGAGTTCGCCAGCGACATTCCCACCTATGCGCATCATCTGCGCCGGGCGGGGTATTACACGTGCCTATCAGGCAAGATGCATTTTGTCGGGCCGGATCAATTGCACGGGTTTGAAGAACGCCTGACCACCGACATTTACCCCGCAGATTTCGGTTGGACCCCGGATTACCGCAAGCCTGGCGAGCGGATTGATTGGTGGTACCACAATATGGGGTCGGTCACCGGGGCAGGGGTGGCTGAGATCAGCAACCAGATGGAATATGACGACGAGGTCGCGCATTTCGCCAAGATGAAGCTTTATGATCTTGCGCGCGGACTGGATGATCGGCCTTGGTGTGTCACGGCGAGCTTTACGCACCCGCATGATCCCTATGTGGCGCGCAAGAAGTATTGGGACCTCTATGAGGATTGTCCGCATCTGGAACCTGAGGTTCCGTCGATGGGTTATGACAACCACGATCCGCACTCTAAGCGCATTTTTGACGCCAATGACTGGCGCTCTTTTGATGTCAGCTCCGAAGATATTCGCCGTGCTCGGCGCGCCTATTTCGCCAATATCTCTTATTTGGATGACAAAGTTGGTGAGCTATTGGCAGTGCTGGAAGAGACACGCCAAGAGGCGGTTGTTGTCTTTGTGTCTGACCACGGTGACATGCTCGGAGAGCGCGGGTTGTGGTACAAGATGTCGTTCTATGAGGGATCGGCGCGGGTGCCGATGATGATCGCCTTGCCCGGTTGGGAGGGGCAGACGGTAGACGCGCCGGTATCCACCATTGACCTATGTCCTACGCTTGCCGCCTTGGCTGGTGTTGATATGGGGGAGGTTGCGCCATGGACCAGTGGCGAAAACCTTCTTTCGGTGATGAATGGTGAAGAACGCACGGCCCCGGTTGCGATGGAATATACGGCAGAGGCGTCTTATGCGCCTTTGGTGTGCTTGCGATATGGGAATTGGAAATACACCGCCTGTTCGCTTGACCCTGAACAGCTTTTCGATTTGGACAATGATCCGCATGAGTTAACCAATCTAGCCGATGATCCGGCCCATGCCGGCACGTTGGAAGCGATGCGGGCCAAGGCCGAGAAACGCTGGGACCTAGCGCAATTTGATGCAGAGGTCCGTCAGTCACAGGCACGCCGATTGGTGGTCTATGAGGCCTTGCGACAGGGGGGGTATTACCCGTGGGATTATCAACCGCTGCAAAAGGCCTCTGAGCGCTATATGCGCAACCATATGGATTTGAACGATCTCGAAGAGAACAAGCGCTTTCCGAGGGGCGAGTGAGCATGGAGAGGTTGTGCCGCCGCTTTGACGCGCCGCCCACCCCCCCACCCCGTCGCTTCAAAGCGGCATTGGTGGGTGAGGGCTGGACATGGTGACCGTTTGGGGGCGGGCGACCTCGTCAAACGTACAGGCGGTCATGTGGTGTGTGACTGAGCTCGGGCTTGAGGTTGATCGTCGCGATGTCGGTGAGGGTTTTGGCGGGCTGGACAGCGCGGAATTCTTGGCGATGAACCCCAATGGATTGATCCCGGTGTTGCAAGACGGAGCTGTGACGCTTTTTGAAAGTGCGGCCATCATTCGCCATCTTGCTCGCGCTTATGGCGACGACGGGTTTTGGCCGCGTGATACCACCGCCTTGGCAAAGGTTGACCAATGGGCGGAGTGGGCCAAGCAGATGGTGGCGAACCGTTTTACCGGCCCGATCTTTTGGCGGGCTGTTCGCACACCCGCTGAGCGCCGGGACCCGGAGGCCATCGCCCAGGCGGTTTCGCGTTTTGAAACCGGATTGGCCGTGGCCGAGGAGCGGTTACAAAACCACGCTTGGTTGGCGGGGGATCACATGACACCGGGGGACATCCATCTTGGGCATGTTCTTTACCGCTATTTCGACATCGACATCATGCGGGCCGATTTTCCGGCGCTGCGGAGCTACTATGACCGGCTGACCCGGCGTCCTGCTTATCAGGAGACGGTGATGCTTTCTTATGAGAGTTTGCGAGACACAATATGAGCACGAGCAAAAGCTACGATACGCAACCCACGGCCAGCCATTTTGTGAATGGGGCCTATTTGGAAGACACCGCCGGTGAGCTTATCGAGGTGGTGTACCCGGCCACGGGTAAGGTGATTGCGCGTGTGCACGCCGCGACGCCAGCGGTGATTGAGGCGGCTCTGACGTCGGCGCGCGCGGCCCAGAAAGAATGGGAAGCCAAGTCAGGTACAGAGCGAGGACGGGTGTTGCGCCGAGCGGCGGACATCATGCGAGAACGCAACCGCGAGCTGTCTGAGCTTGAGACCTATGACACCGGAAAGCCGATGTCGGAAACCTTGTATGTGGATGCGACATCGGGGGCGGATGCGCTTGAGTACTTTGGCGGATTGGCCGGAAGCCTAACCGGGGAGCATGTCAACCTTGGCGGTGATTGGGGTTATACGGTGCGCGAGGCGCTGGGCGTCTGTGTTGGTATCGGGGCATGGAACTATCCGACCCAGATTGCTTGCTGGAAGGGGGCTCCGGCATTGGCTTGCGGCAATGCGATGATCTTTAAGCCCAGTGAAAACACGCCGCTTTGTGCGCTAAAGGTCGCCGAGATTTTGGTTGAGGCGGGATTGCCAGCGGGCTTGTACAACGTTGTGCAAGGCATGGGCGCGGTTGGTGCGTCGCTGGTCACCGACCCGCGGGTCGACAAGGTTTCGCTGACGGGTTCTGTGCCGACGGGGCGCAAGGTTTATGCCGCCGCCGCCGAGGGGATGAAACACGTCACGATGGAGCTGGGCGGCAAAAGCCCCTTAATCATCTTTGACGATGCCGATCTGGAAAATGCCGTGGGTGGCGCGATCTTGGGGAACTTCTATTCCTCTGGTCAGGTCTGTTCCAACGGGACGCGGGTCTTTGTTCAAAAGGGGATCAAGGAGGCGTTTCTAAAACGGCTTTCGGAGCGTTTGGCGACGGCAAAAATTGGTGATCCGATGGACGAGAACGTCAATTTCGGCCCGATGGTCAGCAAAGCACAGCGTGAGATTGTGATGTCCTATATTGCCAAGGGCAAAGAGGAGGGCGCGCGTCTTGTTTGTGGTGGCAATGAGATTGCCGGTGATGGGTTCTATATTGAACCGACGGTGTTTGCCGATGTCAGTGATGAGATGACCATTGCTCAAGAAGAGATTTTTGGGCCGGTGATGGCGGTCTTGGATTTCGACAGCGAGGAAGAGGTGATTGCCCGTGCCAATGACACGCAATTTGGCCTATCTGCCGGGGTTTTCACCAACGACCTAACCCGTGGGCACCGTGTGATTGGGGCGATGGAGGCGGGGAGCTGCTTTATCAATTCCTACAATGATGCGCCGGTCGAATTGCCCTTTGGCGGATCGAAAATGTCGGGTGTTGGGCGTGAAAACGCCAAGGGTGCGATTGAGCACTATTCACAAGTGAAGTCGGTTTACGTGCGTATGGGTGACGTCGAGTCGCCGTTTTAAGACCTTGATCTCGTTGGGGCCACTGCCCCGGCGAGCGGCCCACCCGCCCACCCCCGTCTCGCCGGGGCAGCGGCGGTTGGCCTTGGACGATGATGAAATTGCAGCGATTCAGGGTGTTCCTTGAAACGTCAGGAAGAGGTCGCCCTAGACTGGGGCGGCTTGATCGAATGATGCCTGACGGTTCAGCAACCCCGAATGTCTTGAAGGATGAAAAGGCATGAAAGCGGATTATGTGGTGATTGGCGCGGGCAGCGCCGGGTGCGCAATGGCCTATCGGCTGGCAGAGGCCGGAAAGTCGGTCATTGTGATCGAACATGGAGGCTCTGACTGGGGCCCGTTCATCAATATGCCCGGTGCGCTGAGCTACCCGATGGGGATGAAAACCTATGACTGGGGTTTTGAAAGCGAGCCTGAACCACATTTGGGCGGGCGCCGGTTGGCCTGTCCACGGGGCAAAGTTATTGGTGGATCTTCCTCGATCAATGGCATGATCTATGTGCGTGGCCATGCGATGGACTATGACACATGGCGGGACATGGGCGCGCAGGGGTGGGGCTATGCGGATGTCTTGCCCTACTTCAAACGTCAGGAAGATTGGCATGATGGCGGGCATGGCGGCGACGCCGCTTGGCGTGGCAAGGGCGGTCCATTGCATGTGACGCGCGGCACGCGTGAAAACCCGCTGGTGCCCGCCTTTGTCGAAGCGGGACGTCAGGCGGGTTACCCGGTAACCACAGATTACAACGGCTATCAGCAAGAGGGGTTTGGCCCCTTTGACATGACCGTTTGGAAAGGCGCGCGTTGGTCTGCGGCCAAAGCCTATCTGCGTCCAGCCGAAAAGCTTGGGGCGACGGTTGTGCGTGGGTTGGCGCGCAAAGTGGTGATCGAAAATGGCCGTGCGACGGGTGTTGAATTGCGTCGCAAGGGCCGGATCGACGTGATCGAAGCCGGCAAAGAGGTGATCATCGCCGCAAGCGCCATCAATTCGCCTAAGCTGTTGATGCATTCCGGCATTGGCCCTGCGGCGCATTTGGCCGAGCATGGGATTGAAGTCATCGCGGATCGGGCCGGTGTTGGTCAGAACCTTCAGGATCACCTTGAGCTATATATCCAACAGGCCGCGACCCAGCCTGTGACCTTGGCGAAATACTGGAACCTGATCGGCAAGGGCTATGTTGGGGCGCGGTGGTTGTTTGGTCGCTCGGGGCCGGGGGCGTCAAATCAATTTGAAAGCTGTGGGTTTATTAGATCCGGGGCAGGGGTCCAATACCCTGATATTCAATATCATTTCTTGCCGATTGCGGTGCGTTATGACGGGCAAGTCGCCTCGGAAGGGCATGGGTATCAAGCCCATGTTGGACCGATGCGATCACCATCACGCGGGGCGATCACATTAAAGTCCAATGATCCAGATGCCGCCCCCAGTATCCTATTCAACTATATGAGCGAGGAAAAAGATTGGGAGGATTTCCGCACCTGTATCCGCCTGACTCGCGAGATTTTTGGGCAAGAGGCCTTTGCCCCATATCGCGGCCACGAAATCCAACCGGGTGATGCGGTGCAAAGCGATGATGCCCTGAACGGATTCATCAAGGAACATGTCGAAAGCGCCTATCACCCCTGCGGGACCTGTAAAATGGGGGCGGTTGACGATCCGATGGCGGTGGTTGATCCAGAGGCGCAGGTGATCGGAGTTGATGGGTTGCGCGTTGCGGATAGTTCGATTTTCCCACAGATCACCAACGGCAACCTAAACGCGCCGTCTATCATGGTGGGGGAGAAGGTGTCGGACCATGTGTTGGGACGCAGCCTTGCGGCGGAAAATGCCGAGCCTTGGATACACCCTGAGTGGGAAACCGCGCAGCGTTAAGCAGTTTTCGCTTAAATGGTTGATTTCGGGGGCCTTCATCCCGAGATTAACCTGATGTTAAATGTTCGTTTCTGTCTTGTTCTGCTTTTGTGGGTCATTGGGGCCAATCTCGCGTCTAGCGAGGTCAGCGGACCGCTGCGTGTCAAAGATGCAGATACGATAGACGTTGGCGGCATTTCCGTCCGCCTTCATGCCATTGACGCCCCAGAAGTCAAACAACGCTGTGGCGGTGATGGCCAACCTGTTTGGGCTTGTGGTGCGTGGAGCAAGGCGCAGGCGATTGAGCTATTTGACGGCAAACTGGCGCGTTGCGAGGAGCGCGATCGAGATCGCTATGGACGGGTTGTTGCGCGCTGCTTTGTTGATGGTCAGGACATGGCAAAAGTTTTGGTGCAAAACGGACTGGCCTTTGCCTTTCGGGAATATGGTTTTGACTATGATCTTGATGAAAAAGCGGCGCTGGTTGCGGGGCGCGGATTACACAGCACTGACGTGACAGCGCCCGCCACCTACCGCGCGCGCGGGCGCGAGGCGCGGGCAAAATGGTCACTTTTTGCGGCCCCCAAGGGCTGTGTGATCAAGGGCAACATTTCTAAAAGCGGCGAGCGGATTTATCACCTTCCCGGACAAAATTGGTACAACGCGACCACGATCCGCGCCGACAAGGGGGAGCGCTGGTTTTGCTCGTCAAGCGACGCGCGTATGGCCGGTTGGCGCGCGGCAAAAAAATAAGACAAAAAGAGACAGGAATGCCACCTGATTGATCCGGGTCAAAGTGAGTGCCTTAGCTCTGTGTCACCTTGCTTGCGAAAACGAACAAGGGAGACGCAAATGTCGAATACACCTCATGAACTGGCCGAGGAATTTCCGGAACATGTTGAAAAAATGAGTGCCTTGAAGCAGTCAGATGCTCATTTCGCAAAGCTGGCGGACGAGTATCATGACCTAAACCGTCAGGTTCACCGCGCAGAAACCAATGTTGAACCAATGAGCGAATTGGCAGAAGCGGAATTGCGCAAAAAGCGGGCCGCGCTCAAAGATGAAATCTATGGTATGCTTTCGTCTTGATCTAGGTCGCGAGTTTTCTGGAAGGGGCCAGGCGGGGAAACTCGGCTGGCCTTTTTGTGTGTCGTGAATAAGTTATGGCTGAAATGAGGCGGAGCTGCCACAATTTAGCCACAAATGTCTCGATTTTGCGGATGATGATTATCATCGCTTTAAGAAACACAGGCGAGGCTGACAATCATCCGAGTTTTGTTGCAAGCCTTGTGAAAGAGAAGGTTTGCCGAGGCAGAATGCCACCTGTGACCACTTCTTGATCGGTATCGCGCAGAAGCGTGCCCGAAGAGCAAAGGCGTGAAACATGTCGAGTATTCTGACCAATATCGGTGCCTTGTCGGCGCTTAAAACGCTTCGGCGTGTCAATTCTGATCTAGATGCCACCATGTCCGAAATTGGGACCGGGAAACGCGTGTCCAACGCGTCTAAGAACGCGGCGGTCTGGGCGGTGTCGAAAACGATGGAATCCGATGTGAAAGGGTTTCAAAAGATTTCCGATAGTTTGGGTATGGCGCAGGCGACTCTTTCGGTGGCGCGTCAAGGGGCGGAATCACTAAGCGACCTGTTGACGGACCTCAAAGGAAAAATTGTTGTCGCCCAACAAGACAACATTGATCGCGACAAAGTGCAGGCAGATGTTGAAGCCCTGCGCAATCAGATCACAGCGGTGGTCGAAGCGACGCAGTTTAACGGTCAGAATTTGCTCAAGAATGACCGCGACGATGCAGGTTCGGGGACGATCCGTATTCTCGCCTCACTGGCCCGCAATAGCGCCAGTGTCCAAACGACCGACATCACCTTGAAGCGTCAGGATTTACGCACCAGTGCCGCAGTTGTCGCGGCATCGGGCGGGACCTATGCGGCCGGCGCGGCACAGGCGACGTTGAACGCGACCCAAAGCGCGACGATCGATGTCAGCGGCCTGGCTGTCACCACTGGAACAGCCTTTGGGCTGTCGGTTTTTGGTACCGATGCGGATGGCTCAGGGTTCGATCAGGTGGCCTATCGGACGTCTGCAGCCGGTGCCGAGACCCAAGCGGAAATGGCGGCGGGAACATTGGCTTATGTGGCCAGAGAAGGAGATAGCATGTCGGATGTCGTCTCGGGGTTGGGCCGCAGGTGGGAGGCTTATGCCAACGCCAACGGGATTGACGCTTCTGTGCTCGCAATGAGTTTCAAGGGAACTGACATCGTTGTTAGCTCCGATGTCAGCACTGCGAGCGATACATTGCAAGTGAGCGTGAATACGCTCGGCGCTGATGCGGGGAACACAACCGGGGGCGAATTGGGGGACATCGCTAGCATAGACGTCACAACCGCAGCCGGTGCGGCGGATGCCCTTGGTCGCGTGGACGTCATGATTGAGGCCGCTGTCGATGCGGCCGCCGAGATCGGCTCAGTCCAGGGGCGACTGACGACGCAGGAAAGCTTTACCTCACAACTGATCGACAGCTTTAACACCGGTATCGGGGCGTTGGTGGATGCAAACCTAGAAGAGACCTCTGCGCGCCAACAGGCTTTGCAAGTTCAACAGCAATTGGCGGTTCAGGCCTTGTCGATTGCCAATCAGGCCCCGCAATCGCTGTTGTCACTGTTTCGGTAAAGAAAAGGCCGCTTTCGCGGCCTGATCTTTAGTCTTCCATGGCTTCCAACTCGTCGATGAACCCTTCGATCATCGACAGGCCTTTGTCCCAGAAACTTGGGTCCGAGGCATCCAAGCCAAAGGGAGCCAGCAATTCGGAATGGTGTTTCGACCCTCCGGCGCGCAGCATTTCGAAATACTTATCCTGAAAGCCCTCGGGTTGTTCTTGGTACGCGGCATAAAGCGCATTCACCAATCCGTCGCCAAAGGCATAGGCGTAAACGTAAAACGGCGAATGGACGAAATGCGGGATATAGGCCCAGAAGGATTCATAGCCCTCCATAAACTCAAACGCAGGCCCGAGACTCTCAGCTTGGACGCTCATCCAAAGGGCGTTGATGTCGTCTGGGGTAAGCTCGCCTCCGCGACGCGCATCATGCAATTTGCATTCAAAGTCATAAAAGGCGATCTGACGCACGACCGTGTTGATCATGTCCTCAACTTTTCCAGCCAACATCACCTTGCGTTCGGCCTGATCCTTGGCTCCGTCCAACATTTGGCGGAAGGTAAGCATTTCGCCAAACACGGAGGCCGTTTCCGCCAACGTCAGCGGAGTTGATGACAGCATTTCGCCTTGACCTGCGGCCAATACCTGATGCACGCCGTGGCCAAGTTCATGGGCCAAGGTCATGACATCACGCGGTTTTCCGAGGTAGTTGAGCATGACATATGGATGCACATCCGTCACCGTGGGGTGGGCAAAGGCACCGGGTGCCTTGCCGGGTTTCACACCGGCATCAATCCAACCTTTGGTAAAAAACGGTTCGGCCAATTCGCCCATACGTGGGTCAAACGCGGTGTAGGCGTCCATCACGGTTTTTTGCGCATCTTCCCAGCCAACGATTCGGTCGCTTTCCATCGGCAAAGGCGCGTTGCGATCCCAGACCTGCATGACATCAAGACCCAGCCACTTGCGCTTGAGCTCATAGTAGCGATGGCTAAGGCGGGGGTAGGCGGCAACCACGGCGTTGCGCAGCGCTTCGACCACTTCGGGTTCAACATCGTTAGACAGGTGGCGACCGGTCTGTGCACTTGGCATCCCACGCCAGCGATCAAGGATTTCTTTTTCCTTGGCTTGGGTGTTGTGAACGCGGGCAAAGGTTTTGATGTTGTCGGCAAACACACGTGCCAGCTCGCGTGCGGCGTTTTCGCGTTTGGTTCGGTCTTGATCGGTTAGGAAATTGAGCGTGGCTTCGATATTAAGTTCTTCGCCCTCAATGTCAAAAGTCAGCGCGGCGATGGTCTCATCAAACAGACGTTCCCAAGCATCGCCAACAACCCCAAGATCGTGCAAAAATTTCTCCAACTCATCACTAAGTTGGTAAGGTTTCATTTTGCGGATTTTGTCGAAGATCGGCTTGTAGCGCGCCAGATCGGCGTTTTCAGCAAACAACCCATCGAGGAAATCATCATCCAATCGGTTGATTTCAAGCGTGAAAAACACCAATGGCGTCGAAAAGTTTGTGATGCGCTCTTGGCAATCGGACAAAAATTTGGCCCGCTCCGCATCAGTGGTCAGCTGATAATATCGCAAGCCGGCAAAGGACATGATGCGTCCGGCCACACTGTCGATGCGTTCTTGGCGCTTGATCGCCTCAAGCATCCCTTTGGCATCCAAGTCCGCCAATTTGTTTTCGTAGTCGTCCGCGAACTTCAGACAAGCTGACTCCAGCCAATCCAGATCACGTTTAAGTTCTGGTGACTCGTCAGATGTATAAAGATCGCTTAGATCCCATTCTGGCAAAGGACCAAGCGAACCATCCCCGTTAGAAGCGTTGATGTCATATAGCGGCTGGGTCGGCATGCGCGTCTCTCCTTGATATCTTGAATCAGAGCTAAGCCCGCATGGGCAGGAGGTTCAAGGGGCAGCGGCCCTTATCCTGTGGATAGGGGCAATATCTCCGACAAAGTCGGTAGAATTTTCGTGAAATCGCTGCGCCAGTTCCTGTTCGGCAAGCTCAGGCGTGGCCCAAGCGGGTCACGCGGTCAGCGCTGTGTCTGAACCTGCTCGGTCAAAAAGGGCGCAGATTTGATCCGCCACACGCTTGCGCTTTTTGACATCTTCCATAAGGATTTCATGTTCACCATCAGTGATTTGCACCAATTGGCCACCGGGCCATTGCTCCATCCGCGACGTGATGCGCGATGAATCAACGATCCGTTCGTTGGTCCCAAGGAAGGTCAAACAAGGCTGCGCTGGTGAGGGGCGGCGCGACAGTTCACGCGTTTCAGCCAAAGCCTCGTGAAGCCAATTCAGCGACGGGCCCCCCAACTGCAATTCCGGAACAGAGGTCACCTGTCGTTTCATATAGTCCCACATCTCCCGGTCGCGGGTGAGCAGGTTGTTTTCAAAGGGTTCCGAGGCGACATAGCTTTCGGGTTTGGTGCCGGGTGTGAACACATGACCAAGTCCGATTTGCTTGCCCCACCAGGACAACGCCCAAGCGGCAGGGCGGATGGGGTCGGCCATGCGAATGCCCCACATTGGCCCGGTGAAAACACAACTTTCGACCGGTAGACCATCCATAACTGCGCGCAATCCAATGCAGCCACCCATGGAATGACCAATCATGTGTAATGGGCGCGGAAGCCCAAGGTCACCAACACTTTGCAGCATCGCCGCAACATCACGTTGGTAGTCTTCAAAGACGTGGACATGGCCGGCCATCGGCTCATCCAGCATTCTATCCGCTAAACCCTGACCGCGCCAATCAATGGCAAGAACGTGATAGCCTCGTTCGGTCAAATCGGCGGCGGTGCGGCCGTATTTTTCAACGTATTCGGTACGACCAGGCATAAGGAGCACGGTGCCCCGCGCCTGTTCCGCCGGAAAATGCGCCACGCGGAGGCGCAAACCGTCGTCAGCCTCGATCCACCAGGCGCGGCTATTGGCCGGGCTATCGGATAGATCAGAGTGAAAAGGCGCGGGAACCAAACTCATTATGCTAGGGCCGAAGCGAGGCGCATCGCGGCGGACATATCACCATCAATGGTCAATTTGCCGGACATGAAAGCACCAGTTGGGTTCAAGGCACCCGATAAAATTTGTTCAAACGTGTCAACATCTGCGGTCAAGGTTACGTCTGCATCGTCGTCGCCTGCGCGTACGCCGTTTTCGTCTACGATCACGCTGCCTTCGTCGCCCAGCACAAATTTGGCCGAGGCATCAAAGCCTTCGCCCAGCTTTTCAGTCAGTGCTGCAACGGCAGTATTGATAGTGTCGCTCATGTATTTTCCTCTCTACATCAAGTGGGCGCTGGAAATCTTGCGCACCAGCGCTACACTCAGGACACGTTATGAGCACGGGTCACCATGGTTTACAAATCTATCCTCACGGCACTTTGCACCGTAGTAATGATTTCCCTACCTTTTGGTTTACGGGCGGAAAGTCGCGCGTCAAATCTCTCGAATGAGCTTTTGGAACAGCTTTCCGTAGCGGAAGATAGCGTTTCAGCTCAGCGGTTGGAAACTCAATTAATAGCAGAGTGGTCTAAATCTGGCTCGCCCGCAATGGATTTACTTCTAAAGCGCGGCCATGATGCCCTTGAAGTCACAAAAGTGGATGCTGCGATCGAACATTTTCGTGCGCTGACCGATCATGCGCCCGATTTTGCCGAAGGGTGGCACGGGTTGGCTTTGGCATATTTTCAAGCAGAGCGGTTTGGCGTGGCGATGGAGGCTTTGGAACGCACATTGGCCCTTAACCCGAACCATTTTGCCGCCTTGCGTGGGGTTGGTGCCATTCAGGAGCAAGTGGGCAAACCGGCCCTTGCCTATGAGGCCTTTGCCCGTGTACTTGAACTTCGGCCGCATGATGACGATGTGTTGAATGCATTGGCGCGGCTGGAACAAGAGGTGAAGGGCGTAAAGCTCTGACAACAAAGGCAACCCCCTGGGAAACACTATGGGCATGACTGCGCGGATCGCGGCCGTTCTTGGCCCAACCAACACTGGTAAAACGACCTATGCCATTGACCGGATGCTAGGCTATCGCACCGGGGTGATTGGCCTGCCGTTGCGTCTTTTGGCGCGCGAAGTTTACGACCGGGTCGTTGATATTCGCGGTCCATCCGTTGTGGCATTGGTCACCGGGGAAGAGCGAATCGTTCCGCCGCGGGCCAAATATTGGATCAGCACCGTTGAGGCGATGCCCGAGGGGATGGGGGCGGATTTCGTCGCAATTGATGAGATTCAGCTTTGTGCCGACCTTGAGCGTGGCCATGTTTTTACCGACCGGCTTTTGAGAATGCGCGGCACCCATGAAACGCTGTTTCTTGGTTCTGATACGATGCGTGGACCAATTCAGACTCTTGTCCCGGATGCGGAATTTATTTACCGCGACCGAATGAGCCAATTGGCTTATGCGGGGTCGAAAAAGATCAGCCGCCTGCAACCCAGAAGCGCTATTGTCGGATTCTCGGTCGATAATGTTTACGCCATTGCGGAATTATTAAAGCGTCAAAAGGGGGGTGCGGCCGTGGTGATGGGCGCGCTTAGCCCGCGTACCCGCAACGCGCAGGTCGAGTTGTACCAGAATCGCGAGGTCGATTATCTTGTCGCTACGGATGCGATTGGGATGGGCTTGAACCTCGATATTGATCACGTCGCGTTTTCGTCTCTCAGTAAATTTGATGGTCGGCGCATGCGCCAGCTGCAACCAAATGAGCTTGCCCAGATCGCTGGGCGGGCTGGGCGCGGTATGTCGGATGGCACCTTTGGAGTGACCGGAGATGCGGGGCAGATTCCCGAAGATTGGGCGGAAGCGATCTGTAATCACCAATTCACACCGCTGAAAAAGCTGAATTGGCGGAACTCAAAATTGCAGTTTGGAACCATCGAGGCGCTAGAGCGCAGCCTAGAACAAGCCCCAAGCGATGAAAATTTAGTCAAAGCGCGCGAGGCGGATGACCTGCGCGCGTTACGTCACCTTGGTTCGGAGGCGGAAATCCGCGCACGGGCATCGGATGGACAATCCGTCCAGCTTTTGTGGGATGTTTGCCGTGTTCCGGACTTTCGGGGCATCTCTCCGGCCGAACATGCGGGTCTTTTGCAGGTTATTTTCCAATATCTGCATGAAAAAGGACACGTTCCGGATGAATTTATGGCGCGGCAAATCAACCGCATTGACCGGACGGATGGCGACATTGACACATTGTCGAAACGTCTGGCCTATATCCGCACGTGGACATATGTTGCGCAGCGCAATGGCTGGACACGAGACGAAGACCATTGGCGCGGGGCAACTCGCAAAGTTGAAGACAGCCTGTCAGATGCGCTACACCAGCGCCTGACACAAAGATTTGTTGATCGGCGCACATCTGTGTTGTTGCGCCGGTTGAAACAGAAGGAGGCCCTTTTGGCCGAAGTGAACGATCAAGGTGAAGTGACCGTCGAAGGAGAATTCGTCGGGAAACTAGAGGGTTTCCGATTCCGTCAGGATAAGGATGCAACGGGGCAAGAGGCCAAAACGCTGCGACAAGCGTCGCTGCAGGCTTTGACGCCGCATTTCCATTTGCGGGCGGACCGGTTTTACAACGCACCAGACAGTGAGATTGATTTCACCGAGCAGGGCGGCCTTATGTGGGGCGACCAGGCAGTGGGCAAGCTTGCCAAAGGGGATGACGCGCTTAAGCCGCGTATAGTTGTTTTTGTCGATGACGAAGCCGGTGCAGATGTCGCGCAAAAGGTGGAACGCCGTTTGCAGCATTTCATGGACCGCAAGATCGCGGCGCTGTTTGAACCGCTGGTTAAAATGCGTGATGATGAGACGCTTACCGGGTTGTCACGCGGTTTTGCGTTTCAGTTGGTCGAGGCAATGGGCGTTGTTCAACGGTCCGATGTCGCGGATGACGTCAAAGCGCTAGATCAAGATGCCCGTGGCACATTGCGCAAGCATGGTGTGCGTTTTGGGCAATACACCATCTTTATGCCTTTGCTTCTCAAGCCTGCTCCGACGCGGTTGCGTTTGGTTTTGTGGAGCTTGTCCAACGACCTGCAAGAGTTTCCTGAAGCACCGCCCCCCGGATTGGTGACCGTTCCCAACGTCGAAGAGGTGCCCGGTCGCCACTATGCGCTGGCTGGGTATCGCAAGGCGGGCGCGCGCGCGATTCGTATTGATATGCTTGAACGTCTGGCAGACATGCTGCGCACCGAAGATAGCCGCGCAGGGTTTGAGGCCAAGGCCGACATGTTGTCGATCACGGGCATGACGCTTGAACAGTTCGCCGATCTTATGGGCGGGTTGGGCTACAAAGGCGAAAAGGGCGAGCGGGCCAAGCTCAAAATTGCCCCAGTTCAAGACACCAAAGCCGAAGTTGAGACATCTGCTGAAGGTGACACACCTGCGGAGACCTCGGCGGATGCGGCTGAGACATTGGTCGCAGATGCGACCGACGTTTCAGGTGATGTTGATACGCTCCAAGCGCCTGTTGCTGAGGTGGCGACACCCGATGCTGCGGAACCTGAGATGGAAGTGTTCTACACCTTCACATGGGGTGGCAACCGCGGCGGTCAGCGTCGTGGTGGCGGGAAGCCGCGCCGTGATGCGCGTGGCGGCGGTGACGCCCGTGGCGGTGATCGCAACAAGGGTGGAAAAGGCAAACCACGCGGCAAAGGGCCTAAGGGCGGCGGCGATCGTGGGGCCAAAACCTTCCAATCGCGCCCACCGAAAAAGGAAAAGCCCATTGATCCCGATAACCCGTTTGCAGCGGCTCTTATGGGGTTGAAGGACAAGACCTAATTGGTTGACCAACATGGAAAAATTCGGTGACGAAGATCCGAATTGATAAATGGCTATGGCAGGCTCGGTTCTTTAAGACCCGTAGCCTGTCGTCCAAAACCGTGTCTGGAGGGCATTGCCGCGTTAACGGCAACCCGGTGTCAAAACCAGCTTTTGGGGTCAGCGCAGGTGATGTGCTGACCTTTCCCAAAGAAGATGATGTTCGGGTGATCAAAGTGGTGGCCTTGGGCGAGCGCCGGGGCCCTGCGCCTGAGGCACAAGCCTTGTACGAGGATTTGGCCCCGCCCAAACCGCGTGCGCGACCAGATCAGGCCCCGAAATATGACGGGGGCGGGCGTCCAAGCAAACGGGATCGCCGTGCTCTCGAACAGTTGCGCAGGGATGTGCTTGAATGATGGCGCGGCGTGGTCTAGTCACGCGTCAAGCTTTTTGAAGGATCGAGACTCATGACCTACGTGGTGATCGACAATTGCATCGCCTGCAAATACACCGACTGTGTCGAGGTGTGCCCCGTGGATTGTTTCTACGAGGGGGAAAACATGTTGGTGATCCACCCCGATGAATGTATCGATTGCGGGGTGTGTGAACCGGAATGTCCAGCGGATGCGATCCGTCCGGACACTGAGCCAGACATGGAAAAATGGGTTGAGTTCAACCGCAAATATTCCGAAGCTTGGCCGGTTATCATCGAAAAGAAAGATCCTCTGCCTGACTATGAGGCAAAAGATGGCGAGCCAGATAAGCTTAATAAATACTTCTCCGAAGCTCCGGGCGAAGGCAGCTAAACGAATCGTTTTTCGTTTTTTGCTACGGGTGCGTGAACACCCCTAGGGCATTGAAAAGAGATGGGAAAAGCACCTTGTCCCCCGGCTATGGGAAAGGGTGCTTTTTTGTGATACACTAACAGTTCAAATGACGACATTTCGTCGGGATGCGGGGCCTGCGAGGACTTGCACATTATCGCTATGAGAGGTGGCCGGGTATCAAGCTGATCCCCGTCGTCTTTCTTGTCGCCCGCTCGAAATGCGCTGCAAGGAATGAGACTTATATGACCAAAGCGAAGAAACCCGATTTCCGTCCGAATGAATACGTTGTCTATCCCGCCCACGGTGTTGGTCAGATCGTTTCAATCGAAGAGCAGGAAATCGCTGGCATCGAGCTGGAGCTTTTCGTGATCTCTTTTGAAAAGGACAAAATGACCTTGCGGGTCCCAACCCATAAGGCAACAGAAATCGGTATGCGCTCGCTCAGCTCTCCTGATGTGATTGACGCCGCGATGAAAACCTTGCGCGGTAAGGCCAAGGTTAAGCGCGCCATGTGGTCGCGCCGGGCACAAGAATATGAGCAGAAGATCAACTCGGGCGACCTGATTGCCATTGCTGAGGTTGTGCGCGATCTTCACCGCGCAGACGATCAGCGTGAACAAAGCTACTCAGAGCGCCAGCTTTATGAAGCGGCGCTTGAGCGTTTGACCCGTGAAGTCGCGGCTGTTGCCGGTGGTGACGAAGTAGGTGCCGCCAAGCAGGTTGACGACGTTCTGGCTCTGCGCGCCGCTTAATTTACTATGAATGTGAAAAGCGCGCCTTCGAATAGAAGGTGCGCTTTTTTGTTGCGCGCCCAAATTCCGTGCACGGAATTTGCAAAACTCTTGCAAGAGTTTTGGTGCGCTCGCCGAACTGGCCTTTATGCCATTTCTTTCTTGCCGCGCTCTTCAAGGGCGGTGAACAACGCGGTTTCCAACTCTTTTTCTAACTCTTGAGCGCGCTGAATATAGGCATCATTTTCGGCCGGTGGAATCGTCGGATCCCACAAAAGGGCCAGTTCACGAATGGTGTGTCGGTCGTGATGGTAAAATGTTTCCTCGGCAATGGCCGCTTCGTATTCGCTCATTCCAACGTTTTCCAAGACATAGCGCCCGGCGCGTAGCGAGCTGTCGAACATTTCTCGGACAATGTCGTTTGCACCGGCTTGATACAAAGCAAAGACATGGGTTCGGTCGTGCGCACGGGCTACAATGTGCAAGTCAGGTCGTAGCCTGCGCGCGTATGACACGAGTTTCACAGTGGCTTTGGGATCGTCCAAAGCAGCCACCAAGACCCGAGCGCTTTCGATTCCGGCAGCGTGCAACAATTCGGGTCGGGTCGGGTCGCCGAAGAACCCCTTGTACCCAAAACGCCGCATCAGTTGGATGGTTTGCATGTCGTGATCAAGAACCACGGTGCGGTAACCGGAGTTCTGCACGAGCCGATTAACAATTTGGCCAAAGCGCCCGATCCCGGCAATGATGACCGGGCCATCGGTGTCGATGGTATCCGCTTCTAGTGTTTCGTGTGGGACCTCTACTTTTTTGGAGACCCATTCGAAAATGAGAAACAAAAGCGGAGTGATCAGCATTGAGATCGCAACAACCAGCAACAAGCGGTCACTTAGCGCGTCCGCCAGTACCTTTTGTTGGCGAGCGTATGAAATCAAAACGAACCCAAATTCACCGGCCTGGGCGAGACCCAGAGTAAACAACCATTGTCCGCGATTTGTCAGCTGAAACAAGCGGCCAATGCCATAGAGAATGATACCTTTGGTGACGATGACCCCCGCCGCTAGGGTTAAGATGGACAGCGGCTCCATCAGGAGCCGGTCGACATCTATTCCTGCCCCAACCGTGATAAAGAAAAGCCCCAACAGCAAGCCTTTGAAAGGGGCAATATCGGATTCCAACTCATGTCGGAACTCCGAGTTTGCCAGAACCACCCCCGCCAAAAACGTGCCCAACGCAGGGGAAAGCCCCAAAAGCATCATCAAGAAACCGATGCCGATAACGATGAGAAGGGCGATTGCCGTGAACATTTCAGGTAAGCGAGCCGAATGGATGTATCGAAACAACGGGCGCGCACCGTATATGCCGGCAAGGATAATCCCCAAAATGACACCTAGCGTGACAAGCGCAGCCCCCCATCCCGGCAAACCTTCGACAAGGGACATCGTGGTGTGGGCGTCTTCGGCATGGTGCAAGGCGGTGCGTTGGATGGAGCCATCCGCCGATAGGGTAACAGCCGGTGCTATGGCCAATAAAGGCATCACCACCAGCATGGGGATCACAGCGATATCTTGGGTCAACAAAACCGAAAACGATCCCCGTCCACCCGATGTTTGCATCAATCCCTTTTCGGACAGGGTTTGCAAAACGATGGCGGTTGAGGAAAGGGACAGGATCAAACCTATTGCCAACGCTGTGTTCCAAGGTTGTCCAAGGGCCATTGCGCCTAACGTTATCGCGGCAGTTGTGCCCCCAACTTGCAAGCCCCCCAACCCTAATAGGCGGTGACGCATATCCCACAAAGCCCGAGGTTCGAGTTCTAGACCAATGATGAACAACATCATCACCACCCCAAACTCGGCGAAATGGCGAATGTCATCTGTGTCTACAACCAGCCCCAGACCGGGGCCAATCGCAAGCCCAGCCAGCAGATAGCCGAGAACCGATCCTAATCCCATTCGTGAGGCAAGTGGAACAGCAATGACTGCAGCGGCTAGAAAAACAGACGCTTGAAACAGCATGGATTCCATATTTGGTTGCTACCTTTGACCCAATAGCGCCTATCGTGCGGTATGCCACGGTGGAAGCGCAATATTTAGAGGTACTTATAGCAGCTTTTTTGTTAACGAAGAATGCCTGATCCTAAGTCTTAACCAAGATTCATGGCCGATTGTTCGTTTTGGAAGCGAGGACGTGAAAACGGTAGTCTGGACCATCGTGGATGAGACTCGCTTGGGAGCACAGCGCGCATTTTTCTGACCGGTATCTCATCCCTCAGAAAGGCGCGATACAAGGGAAAAACTCCGGGGAGCAAGTAGGGTGACCAATGGCAAATTCGTTTCTGTGGGCTTGCGATCGGATACCCGTTTGCCCGAAGCACAGTCAGACTTGCGGGATGATCCAGTTGAAGTGTCGCCATATTTGGAAGCGAAAGGCTGCCATGTCCTAGCATCCGGTCATGTGGGCAAGGGCGCTTGATCAGACGTTCCAGCATATAGTCAAAAATATCGTTTTCCCGGCTTGAGACATTGAGGACATTGACGTTTTGCCCTGCTGGGGAGCAGAGAGCCGTTTCCGCAATGGATTGGTACTCGGCTGCGGCCATAAGAATGGCATGCGAGACAATACCGGCCGGAGCGTGTCCAATCGCTCTGATCGCTACGCGAGCCCCAAGGGAGTGGGCAATCACCTGAATTGGTCGATCCGGAGCCAGTGTTTTTATGATTTCCAGAAGCCGAACCAATGCGTCCCCGGCGGATTGTGCTGCGTCGTAAGCGTTCCAAATGGAACCACGCGCAGTCCAACCAAATGATATGCCGAGCCCTTCGCCTTTTTGACCGCGCAACCCTAGATGGCGCGGCCAGCTGATTATTTTTGCGGCTTTGCCAGTTGGATGTCGTGACAGAATGCCGTCATGAGGACAAAAGCTCGGATGTCCGGGCAGATATTTGAAACCGTGGATCATAATTTTGATCGGCCCGTGATCTTGCCCAATTGCATGTTGCAAAGTCGGTGCCAAAGGGGCCAAGGACCCGTGAATGCGGGGATGGCTGTCTTCAACGGAAATACGCAGCATCGGCATATAGGAACCCACGAATTTAAGTTATTTCGGTCGTAACCCTAGGCTGCGACGGATTCGTGAACGGAGTATTACAGCTCCGTGACGTGCGTCCCGGTGGCGAGCAACGGCTGCGCCTAGACGAAATCCAAATGGTAAAAACGGCCGGTGATGTCGGGCGCGCTATTGAATGCACAAGCCCGAATTTGCTCGGCGGCTGATGCCCAAGGCATGGTCGCTGAAGGTTTCAATTAGGTTGGAAAGTTTCGGATCTCACTGATGGCTGAGAATAGTTTGAATTGTTGGTTTTGAGATGAGCTACAAGAAGGGTTTTGTTTACGGGGTTTCGCTAGTTTCCCGTTGAATTTTCTGGAGTTAGGAGACGAAATTTGTTTGAAAACGTGCGTTCCAGTTTCTTGGCCGCCTCTTTGGTTGCTCTGCCAATAAGCGCTGTCGCCCTTGAAGAGGCTCCAATGTTTGTTGAAGGGGCAACAACTGTCACAGTAGACGAATCTCTTGAGCTTTTTGACCAAGGTGTTGCTTTCGTTGATGTGCGAAAGCCCTCTGATTTTGAGGTAGGACGGGTTGCTGGCGCGATCAATCTTGATCTGAATGATGGCTTTTCACGAGAGAGCCTTCTTGAAGTCGCCGGGCCAACTGATCCGGTCGTGATCTATTGCAATGGTGCGGCCTGCCTCAGGTCGTCCGAGGCGATCGCTCAGGCGGTCTCTTGGGGCTACGAGACACTCTACTATATGCGCGATGGGTACCCCTACTGGGACATCGCCGGCTTTCCAGTAGAATAAACTAAGAATTGGGGTGGACATGACGTTAACCAATCGGATCGTTGTCAGTATTCTTCTTTTTACAGCCGTTTTGGCATTCGGTGTTGTCTTTAGTGGAATGAGAATTCTAGAGCGCGTTGAGTCCTCCCTACTAAGCGTCAACTCTCAAAACGCAAACGCGGCAGTTCAATCAATCCTGATCGGTGCAGAAGACAATTTGGCCGTGCATGGCAAAACGGTTTCGCGCGACCGCGCCACCATCAAGGCCATCGTTGACGAAGACACAGAGACCATCAAGTCAAGCTTGGCATCAACGTTCAACCGAATTTCGGCAACTAAGAGGCTGAGTGATTTGGTCATATATGATCTTGCAGGTAAACCTTTGGTTAGGTTTTCGACCACCCCACAAGGGGAGGTTTCTGATCATACTCCGGACATATTAAAGACGGTGATTGAAACAGGCCGTCGTAAGTTTGCAGTCGGGCAACTGGATGAAACAAGAATTGCATCCATCTACGTTGTGCCGTTGCTGTCAGGGCGTTCGCCGGTCGGTTATGCTTTGCTTGCTTTGGATGCAAATTCGCAATTGAATCAGATCGCGCAGAACATGGGCAATCGGTCTTTGTTGGTCAACAAATCATCAGACGGGGCCGTGACGGCGCAAGCCTATGCTGAATTCATCGACACAGAGCAAAAGCCTGATGAAAATGGGGGCGGCTCCAAGGACGCAATAACAGACCTGCTCATTGAAACAGTGTTAGCCGCGACAACCCATGGAGAAGACGATTTCGAAGTCATTGAAGTCGCATCGCATTTCTTCGTTGTGACGCATTCTCCCTTTCCCCTTGAGGGGAACAGTGAAGAGGTGCAGGTGATTTCAATTTTGGACTTTACGAACCAAACGTTGGCCAGACACGCTGCACTCAAGACTGCGGCGATGACGTTGGGCGCGATTGTTTTCGTGTTGTTGGGGCTGTTATTGCTGGGCTTGAACTTGCAGCTGCGACCATTGAGAGAGGGAACGCGGGCCTTGGCAGCTGCGGCCCAGGATCAAGAGCCTGAACCGATCAAACACAAGAGTTCCGCACATGAAATCGCCGAGTTGAATCGCGTAATCGAGCGTATGCTTGCCAAAGGTCAAAATGAGACCTTGGCCGCATCGGAGATTTCCGTCGTTGTCGGAGCTTGCGCAAACGGAGATTTCTCACACAAAATTCAAATGGGCGACAAAGAAGGAATTTTTGCCGAGCTTTGTGAGAACGTTAACAGTATCAGTCACTCGGCGAATGAGGGTCTGGAGGCTATCCGGACGGGTTTAAACCATTTGGCAGTAGGTGATTTAACACATGAAATGCCAACCGACCTTCCGGGGATTTTCGGGGAAATCGCAGGGTCGATGGATCGCACAACATCTGAGTTGGCCAAGGCACTTGGAAGTGTGTCTGCGGCGTCCTGTGATATCTATTCAAGCGCGGAAGCCTTATCCAGAAATACCGAAGTCCTCTCGATGAACACGGAACGCAATGCGGCAGCCCTCGAAGAAACGGCTGCGGCGTTAGAAGAGATGGCACGGACTGTTTCTCATGCCGCCGGTTCGGCAGATGATGTGCGCAGCAATGTTTTGGATGTCACAGAACATGCTGAAAAGGGATCTAACCTGATGAAAAGTGCGATCACTTCAATGGACGACATCAAAAATTCGTCTGCTGACATCAATAGAAGTCTTCAGGTGATCGAAGACATCGCCTTTCAAACCAACCTTTTGGCCTTGAATGCCGGGGTCGAAGCGGCAAGGGCTGGACATGCTGGGCAAGGCTTTGCCGTGGTGGCCGGTGAGGTCCAGTCTTTAGCGCAAAAATCCGCGGCAGCAGCCATTGAAATTGGCAAAATTCTTACGTCATCCAATGCGTCAATCAATACGGGTGCGGAAGTTGTCGAAAATTCCAATGTCGCTTTCCAGGAAATTGTAGGTGCCTTGCGGAAAACAGAGGATTCAGTGGCAAAAATTGTACACGCCACAGAGGAGGCGGCCCGTGGTGTCAGTGAAATCAGCGGTGCCACAACTGAGCTTGATCAATCTACACAGAGAAATGCAGCAAGCTTTGTCGATTCACGCGAGTCGGTCACTTTGGTTGATGAGAAAGCCAACCGGTTGGCCGACACGGTCGCGATTTTCAAACTTCCCGACGACTACCTATTGTTGGCGCTGCCGGAAGAGATTGGACATAATCTTGCCCCAACCGGAACGTAAGGTTATCGCGCCAATGTAGCCCGATCCTGCCGAAGGAGTGTTTTCTTTAGGTCTCACAAAATCTGGATCGGCGTTCTGTTTTCTCGGTTGGCGCGGGTCCTAAATAGAAAAGTCGGCCGTTTGGCAAAGCGAGATACCGTGTTTGGCGGGCTGTGAAACATCGCGCATTAGCCGATGGAACGCATCGTAGGATACTTTTCGCTCTTGCCTTTTGAGGACGATTGCGCCTTATACCCGATATAACCAAAATGACAGTCACAAACGGCTATCCTATCGGTGTACCCAATCAGGGTTTTGATGGGTATGTGACCAGACCAGAGTGTTGGGTCAACACAAAGGTTTTGGCAGATCAAATGAGCTAACCCTCTTGGATTTGTCGTGGGATTTGGTCGGTTGTTTGAGACAACGTCTGATGGTTTACCCCGTGGCGATTTGTAACCGGATTGCGGGCCACGTTAAACACACCGCTAAAGAGGTCAGACGAAGGGCTCCTTTCGCTTGACCGCGATCGGGGCTTTTTTTTTGCGGAGGCAAATATGACAGAACACGGAACTCGAACCAAACTGGTTCATGGTGGCACCAAACGCAGCCAGTGGAACGAAGTTAGCGAAGCGATCTTCTTAACCCAAGGCTTCGTTTACGAAACTGCGGAACAAGCTGAGGCGCGGTTTGTCGAGACTGGACCAGATGAGTACATTTATGCCCGTTACGGCAACCCAACCGTCGCTATGTTCGAAGAACGGATGGCGCTATTGGAAGGGGCAGAAGACGGGTTCGCGTGTGCGTCCGGAATGGCTGCGGTCAACGGTGCACTGACGTCTTTGCTCAAGGCTGGCGATCATGTGGTGTCTGCTAAAGCGCTTTTCGGATCGTGCCTCTATATTCTTGAAGAGGTTTTGACCCGCTATGGTGTTGAGGTCACTTTTGTGGATGGTGCCAACCTAGATGAATGGCGCGCGGCCATGCGCCCAGAGACCAAAGCGGTCTTTTTTGAATCCATGTCGAACCCAACTTTGGAAGTGATCGACGTGGCCGGCGTTTCGGAAATTGCCCATTCTGTCGGGGCCAAAGTTGTGGTCGACAATGTGTTTTCGACGCCAGTCTACTCAAATGCAATTGAACAAGGTGCTGATGTTGTTGTCTATTCCACGACCAAACATGTGGACGGACAGGGCCGATGTTTGGGGGGGGTGATCCTTGGCACCAAGGACCATATTCGCGGTGTTGTTGAACCATACATGAAACATACCGGCGGGTCCCTTAGCCCGTTTAATGCCTGGGTCATGCTTAAGGGGTTAGAAACCATTGCGCTGCGTGTTCGGGCGCAAACTGAAGGGGCTTTGGCTCTTGCAAAGGCGACAGAAGGGCACAACAAGCTAAAACGCCTGATTTACCCCGGTCTCAAAAACCATCCGCAACATGATTTGGTCATGCGTCAACTTGGAGCCGGTGGCACAATGCTTTCACTTGAGCTTGAGGGCGGAAAAGAGGCGGCGTTCCGTTTTCTGAATGCTCTGGAAATTGCCGTCATTTCCAACAACTTGGGTGACGCGAAATCTATCGTGACCCATCCTGCGACGACAACTCACCAACGTCTTTCCGATGAGCAACGTGCCGAACTTGGGATCAGTGATGGCTTGGTCCGGTTTTCTGTCGGGATCGAAGATCCAAAAGATCTTGTTGCTGATGTTTTGCAGGCTCTCGATCAAGCCTGATTTTGGAGCTGTCGCAAATGGGGGTGTTTGCTGCGCAGGTGGACTTTGCGCAGCAGCCGCCTATCTGTATGATGCGACAGGACGAAAGAGGGGAAAGCCATGAATATCCAATCGGATATCTCTGACACGCCCAGCCGGGAAGAGGCTGAAAAGGCATTGGCGATTTTGCGACGCTACGCCGGGAGCGATGCTGCTTTGGCAGAACTGGCGGGTGTTTACCCTGACTTGCACGCCATCTACCCAGACAATTTTGTTGTCGATGCTGCTTACAAGGAAGGCCTGCCGGACCTACAAAATGGTCCCGCCTCCCTCATCCGTGGTGCGCAGCGGGTGATCCAGCATGTCGGTATTTCCAATTTTCGCCTGCCGATTCCGTATCGGACCCGTGACAATGGCGATTTGACGCTGGAAACATCGGTCACCGGAACGGTGAGTTTGGAGGCCGATAAAAAAGGGATCAACATGAGCCGCATCATGCGATCCTTTTATACTCACGCGGAAAAATCCTTTAGTTTCGAAGTTATGGAAGCGGCGCTGGACGATTACAAAAGCGACTTAGAGAGCTTTGATGCGCGTATTCAGATGCGATTCAGCTTCCCGATGAAGGTGGAAAGCTTGCGATCCGGTCTTACCGGTTTTCAGTACTATGATATTGCGTTGGAGCTTGTTGAAACCGCGGGACAACGTCGCAAAATCATGCATTTGGACTATGTTTACAGTTCAACCTGCCCTTGTTCGCTTGAACTTTCGGAACATGCGCGCCGAACGCGCGGGCAATTGGCGACCCCGCATTCACAACGTTCTGTCGCTCGGATCTCGGTTGAGGCATTGCCGGGTGATTGCTTGTGGTTTGAAGATTTGATTGATCTGTGCCGGCGCGCTGTGCCGACCGAAACTCAGGTCATGGTTAAACGTGAAGATGAGCAAGCTTTTGCCGAACTAAATGCCGCGAACCCAATCTTTGTTGAGGATGCAGCGCGGCTGTTTGCGCAAGGTTTAGAAGACGACCCTCGCGTTGGGGATTTCAGAGTTGTGGCCAGCCATCAGGAAAGTTTGCACAGCCATGATGCGGTGTCAGTTTTGACCGAAGGCAAGCTATTTGCGGACCAAAGTCTCGACCCTAAACTGTTTTCTACACTGTTTCATGTGGGCTGATGTTCGCCATGAGGTATAGCGAACCGGTCATCTTGGGATGAATTAATGGGCATTTGTGAAAAACTATCGTCGTCGTGCTCGGTGCTTTTACTCTAAAGACATCTTTGATGTGGCAAGCTGGGGGCAGGGAGGAAACCAGAGTTTAACGAAAGGTTTCCGATATGACGCGCGACAATGTACAAATGGCCATGGGCAACGTCTCTCTGGGCCGCAAGATCGACCAATTTTTCACCGAACGTGGGCTTGGGTTAAACCCGGCTGGCTTGCGTCGAGCGCGGTTAAAGCAGATCATTCAGCTCGAAGCACAGAGCGACCATGATCTCGCTCTCATTGGGCTTAAACGCGATGATATCTTGCCGCATGTCTTTCGGGACATTCTTTACTGCTAACGGCACCGCTTGACATGGCGCGCAGCTGCATCCAACCCTGCGCATATGTTCGATATTCGCCCCGTCGCCTATGTCATTGGCCTTCTCGTCGCCTGCCTTGGCGCCACCATGTTTCTACCTATGTTGGTGGATCTCGCAGAAGGGCGCGGCCAATGGCCGGTGTTTCTTGAAAGTGCTTTGATCACCATCATGACCGGTGGATTGATCGCATTGGCCTGTTCCAATGCGGTCAAACAAGGGCTTTCGATCCAACAAACCTTTCTTTTGACTACGGGCGTTTGGGTGGCTTTGCCGATCTTCGGAGCGCTCCCGTTTGTATTGGGGGCGACCGATAGCAGCTATACAGACGCGTTTTTTGAGGCCATGTCGGGTTTGACGACCACCGGGTCGACGGTCCTGTCTGGCCTCGATGAATTGCCCAAAGGGCTGTTGCTTTGGCGCGGGTTGCTGCAATGGATTGGTGGCATTGGTATTATTGTTGTCGCCATGGTTTTCCTACCTGAGTTGCGGGTTGGTGGGATGCAAATCTTCCGATCCGAAGGATTTGATACCATGGGGAAAATCCTTCCTCGTGCGACACAGATTTCATCGTCGATTTCGACGATATACGTCTCTCTCACGCTCGTCTGCGCCGGGGCCTATATACTTTCGGGGATGGATCCGTTTGATGCCACGGTCCATGCAATGACCACCGTCGCCACTGGCGGTTTCGCCAATTACGACGCCAGTTTCGGCGCGTTCAGCGCATCAGCGGAGTATGTTTGTGTGGTCTTCATGCTTTTGGCGGCGTTGCCCTTTGTCCGCTTTGTTCAAATGACCGCTATGCGCGATATCCGCCCCTTGGCCCAAGACAGCCAAGTACGCGCATTTTTGGCCACGGCGGTTGTGATTGTCGCGTTGGTGAGCCTTTGGCGGTATTTGGGAGGCGAGGCCACCGGCGAAGAGGCCTTTCGCAAGGTTCTTTTCAACGTCGTCTCCATCCTGACCGGCACAGGGTATGCAAGTCAGGACTATGGGCTTTGGGGTGGTTTCGCCGTCGCGCTGTTCTTTTTTGTTGGCCTGATTGGCGGCTGCGCGGGCTCAACCGCTTGTTCGGTCAAAATCTTCCGGTATCAGCTTTTGTTCGCCTCGATCAGCACGCAATTGCGCCGCATCCGTTCGCCTTCGG
This sequence comes from Pelagimonas sp., assembly GCF_058892305.1. NCBI lineage: Bacteria > Pseudomonadati > Pseudomonadota > Alphaproteobacteria > Rhodobacterales > Roseobacteraceae > Pelagimonas > Pelagimonas sp. The sequence continues at coordinate 5,056 of NZ_JBZXVN010000012.1, read as the reverse complement.
GCGTTTTCACGCCGCGTTATGCCGGAGTTCCCGTCGGGGCCGAGGTTATGTCTTCTGTCATGTCGTTCTTCGTCTTCTTCGTTGTGTCGATGGGGGTGTTGTCCGTTGCGCTTAGCTTGACCGGTTTGGATTTCATCACATCGGTGTCGGGCGCGGCGACGGCTTTGGCCAACGTTGGGCCGGGGCTGGGGGATGAAATCGGACCATCTGGAAACTTTGCAGGGGTCGGAGATACGGCAAAATGGATGCTTAGCTTTGCCATGTTGGCCGGGCGTCTTGAGCTTTTGGCGGTCTACGCCATCTTCACTATCCGCTTTTGGAGGGCGTAATGCAAAGACCATTGGGTGCGCAGATTTCTCACATGCTCAAATCTCGGGGCGTCGACGTCATATTCGGGATTCCCGGTGTTCATAATGTCGAAATGTATCGCGGCATTGAAGAAGCCGGGATCACCCATGTATTGGCGCGCCATGAACAAGGTGCCGGGTTTATGGCCGATGGCTATGCGCGTGCAACCGGAAAGCCGGGGGTTTGCTACCTGATCACTGGTCCGGGACTATGCAATGCTATGACCCCCTTGGGGCAAGCCTATAGTGATAGTGTTTCAGTGCTGGCGGTGACGTCATGCCTTGATAATGTCACCGGAAAACGCGGCCAGTTGCACCAGATGTTGGATCAACGCGCCGCTGCGGCTACCGTGTGCGAATGGTCAGAAGAAGCCCGCGATCCGGAAACGGCCTATCGCTTGGTGGATCGTGCTTTGACGGGATTTGCGAGTAAGCGCAAACGGTCATGCCACATTCAAGTTCCGATCCAAAGTCTTGGGGCGATGGCAGACGCGGCACCTGAAGCAGGACTGATGCCGGGGGGGCCAAAGGCAAGCAGTGAAGACATGCGCGCAATTGTCGATCGTGTATTGGCTGCGGAAAAGCCGATTTTTGTGTTTGGAGGAGGGGCCGTTGGCGGTGCTGAGGTCATCGACGACATCTTGCGGATGACCGGTGCGGCGGCCTTTTGCACCTATGCCGGGCGTGGCTTGGTATCGGCAGAATACCCGCTGTATTTCGGCTCATTTTTGGCGCGCCCTGATAGCGCTTCTGTGTTCGCAGAGGCCGATTTGGTCATTGCGATGGGAACCGAGCTTTCAGAATGCGACATCTGGCGGGATGACCTCGGCCATACGGCCCCGATGATCCGCGTCGATATCGACCCAGAGGTTCTTGCGCAGGCAAGGCCCGGTGATGTGCCCGTTTTGGGCGATGTTGGTGCAGTTCTCAAGGCAATGGCGGTGGCCATACCGGCGCGTGTCGATGATCGCGCCCTTTGCTGGGACGTGCAAAAAGTCGCCGCGACAAAAGCACGGTGGCGTGCCGAAGTGATGTCAGAGCGCCCCGGAATTGTTGAGATCGCAGAGGCGTTGAAGGCGGCTTTGCCGGATGATTGCATGATCTATTCGGACATGACGCAGTTTGCCTATGCCGCCAAGGAAGTGTGGGACATGCCCCGTGCCGGGCATTGGCATCATCCCTATGGCTTTGGAACTTTGGGCTACGCGTTGCCTGCGGCGATTGGTGGGGCGGTTGCACGACGTGGTTTGCCGACGCTGTCGATCCTTGGGGATTATGGATTTCAGTATACCGTGCAAGACCTTGGGACGGCTGTGGAATTGGGCCTAAGCTTACCAATCATCATCTGGGACAATGGCAAGTTGGCCGAGATCGAAGAAAGCATGATCAAGAGCCAGATCGCCCCCAACGCAGTTGTGGCACAGAACCCTGATTTTCTGGCGCTGGCGCGCGCCTATGGGGCCGGGGCGGTTGAACCAAAGAGTTTGGAAGAGATGCAGCAGGCCGTGCTGGCGGCCTTTGATGCGCCGGTGCCGACTGTAATTCGGGTCACACCGGGTGTTCTGTAAGAAGTTTATGATCTGACGATCATCGCCTGCGGCGGGCATATGCGAGGGGCGCTGCCCCTCGCGCTCCCCGGTGCTCAATCGACCAGATGAAAAAAGCCCGCTCCTTTTAACAGAGGCGGGCTTTTTCTATAGTAAATTTTCTGGCGGGCGTTAGCCGATTTCAGCCAGACGGGCCAAAGCCTCTTTTAACTTCGCCTCATCCCCTTCACGCGCTGCGAGGTTGGCTTTGGCTTCCTCGACAACCTCGGCCGGGGCGGATTCCGCGAATTTGGGGTTGTTCAAACGGCCACGCAGCCCCCCCAATTCCTTGGCCAGTTTACCGAGCGACTTTTCGAGACGGGCCTTTTCGGCGTCCACGTCGATGATATCGGCCAATGGCATGCCGAACGTGGCCTCGCCGACGGGCACAGTGATGCAGCCTTTGGGGAAGCCATCGACAAGGTCTAGGTTCTCGACCCGTGCCATGCGTTGTATGATGGCTTCGTTGCGGCCCCAAGCGGCCTTTTCGGTTTCGCCAAAGCCGGTTGCCAACAGCGGCACGAACAATCCTGCCGGAACGTTCATTTGCGCGCGCGCCGAGCGGACCCCCTCGATCAAGCTGATGACCCAGGAAATCTCGGCCTCGGCCTGTGGATCAACCAGATCGGTCGTGTATTCCGGCCAATCGCCGTGCACCAACATCTTGTTGCGCTTGGCGGTGTTTTCCCACAACTCTTCGGTGATGAAGGGCATAATCGGGTGCAGCATGATCATACATTGATCAAGGACCCAGGCCATTGTATCGCGCGTTTCTTGCGCAACGGCGAGGTCATCGGAGCCAAACAAGGGCTTGGAGAATTCCACGTACCAGTCGCAAACCTTGCCCCAGACAAAGGCATAGAGCCCAAGCGCGGCGTCGTTGAAACGATAGTCAGCCAAGGCTTTGTCGGTGGCTTCGCGGACCTTGGCGGTTTCGCCGATGATCCATTTGTTCAACGTCGCCTGCGGATCTTGCGGCATAGCTTTGGGTGCTTTGTCCGCGCCAACCGCGTCGTTCATTTCGGCAAAGCGGGTGGCGTTCCAAATCTTGGTGCCAAAGTTGCGATACCCGGCGATGCGGTCTTTGGACAGTTTCAAAACGCCACCAATCGACGCCATGGCCGTATTGGTGAAACGCAATGCATCCGCGCCGTATTCGTCAACGATCTCAAGCGGATCAATGACGTTGCCGGTGGTTTTCGACATCTTCTTGCCCTTCTCGTCGCGAACGAGCTGGTGCAGGTAGACGGTATCAAACGGAACCTGATCAACCACGGCGAGCTGCATCATGATCATCCGAGCGACCCAGAAAAACAGGATGTCTTGGCCGGTGATCAAGGTGCTGGTCGGGAAGAAGCGTTTCATCTCATCGCTGTCTTCGGGCCAGCCGAGCGTGCCAATGGGCCAAAGGCCAGAGGAGAACCACGTATCGAGAACGTCGGCGTCGCGGAACATCGGAATGACCATCGGCCCTTCGAATTGACGGATCGCGCCTTCGTCTTTGGTATCCATCAGGTCGATATCGGCTTGCAAGACGCCTGCGGCCTCTTGAGCGTCGGCAACAATGCGGAAATCGGTGCCTTCTGGGAACCGAAGGGCGGCTTCTTTTAAGGCGTCTTCTTCATTCGCTGCGCAGATCGCGTACCAATCTTCCTCGCCCGGAACATACCAAACCGGGATCTGATGACCCCACCAAAGCTGACGCGAAATGCACCAAGGTTCGATGTTTTCGAGCCAGTGATAATACACTTTCTCACCGGACTCAGGCATGATTTTGATGTCGCCCTTGCGCACGGCATCAAGCGCCGGGCCGACGATCTTGGCGGCGTCTACATACCATTGGTCGGTGTGCATCGGTTCGATGACGACCTTGGAACGGTCGCCAAAGGGTTGCATGATCGGCTTAGCCTCGACCAATGGAACGGCAACAACTTCGGGGGCTTCCTCGCCCTTTTTGAGCTTTTTCTTGGGGCCAAGGCGCGGGTCGTCCGACATCGTCATCACGGCCAGTCCTTCGGCGGTGATTTCTGCGACCACCTTGTCGCGGGCATCAAACCGGTCAAGTCCGCGAAGATGTTCAGGCACAAGATTGATGGCGTCGGCTTCGGCTTCGCTTAGTGTGCGTTTGCCATTGGCAACGTCACCGGCGATTTTGGCGTCGTGGTCATAGGTGGCCCCGTCGGCACGCATCGCACCGCGCGTATCCATCAGGCGATACATCGGAATGCCGCCGCGTTTGGCGACTTGGTAGTCGTTAAAGTCATGCGCCCCGGTGATTTTTACCGCACCAGACCCAAAATTCATATCGGGGTACTCATCGGTGATGATCGGGATCAGGCGGCGATGTTCTTTGGGACCAACCGGGATTTCACACAGCGTGCCAACGATGGGCGCATAGCGTTCGTCATCCGGGTGAACGGCCACCGCGCCATCACCCAGCATGGTTTCAGGGCGGGTGGTGGCGATGGAAATGTAATCACGTTCTTCCTCAAGCGTGACATTCCCGTCTTCGTCTTTTTCGATATAGGTATAGGTCGCGCCGCCCGCGAGTGGATATTTGAAGTGCCACATGTGACCGGCAACTTCGATATTCTCGACCTCAAGATCGGAAATTGCGGTTTCGAAATGCGGGTCCCAGTTGACCAAGCGCTTGCCGCGATAGATCAACCCCTTGTTGTACATATCAACAAAGACCTTAATGACCGCGTCATGGAAATTCGGGCTATTTTCGTGGCCAACACGCGGATCACCCGCCGCACCGGCCATGGTAAAGGCGTTGCGATCCCAATCACAGGAACAGCCTAGGCGCTTGAGTTGTTCAACAATGGTGCCGCCATATTGGCCTTTCCATTCCCAAACCTTGTCGAGAAAGGCTTCGCGACCCAATTCGGCGCGGCTTGGCTGCCCGGTTTTGGCAAGCTCTTTTTCCACCATCAACTGTGTGGCAATACCCGCGTGGTCCTGACCCGGCTGCCAGAGCGTGTCGAACCCGCGCATCCGGTGCCAGCGTGTCAGAATATCCTGCAACGTGTTGTTAAACGCATGGCCCACATGGAGCGCCCCGGTGACGTTCGGGGGCGGGATCATCACGCAAAAGCTTTCGTCGCGCGACTTGTTGGCACC
>NZ_JBZXVN010000011.1:0-101097 GCF_058892305.1 Pelagimonas sp. | reverse complement strand
AAACTCTCTCTTAGTTTAGGCCGCCATTGGTTCCAAAAACTCTGACGACGGACACTCGAAACCGCTGATGGATATGTCAAAGCCCTCAACGACAAATCGCTCTTACCTTCGGCCGATATCCGTCTAAATTTGTCTCCGGAAAAAATCGAAGTCATCGACACAGCACCTGGAATTTCATCGGAAACCGCGCAAAAACATGTGTTCAAGTTTGGGCGATCTGAAGATGAAGAAAACGATTCAGATCGCTTGTCGGTTTATGGCCTTGGATTGAAGCGAGCAATCTTCAAGTTGGGCAATAAGGTTCACATAGTATCAGACCATGTCGAAGGCGGATTTGAGTTACTGTTGGATGTTGCCGACTGGGCTAAGGATCCACGAGTGCCTTGGAAATTCGACCTCACTAAAAGAGACCCCGCTCCCGAGAAGGACTGCGGCACAAGCATATCTGTCACTGAGTTGTACTCGGAGACGGTCAAACGTATAACCGATGGCCTTTTTCTTAAGCAACTTCAGGAAAGTATTTCACGCACATATTCGTTCTTTCTGTCAAAGTTCGTCAATATTTTCGTAGGCAACGAAGCAGTACTTCCTGCAAATTTGCAGTCCGGGAAGAACATCGAACAAGACCGGCTCGTGAAGGGCGATGTATCGTGTGCCATCGCTGCTGGGTTGGGGGTTCCTGAAGCCGGCCGCTTCAAGGAGGCTGGTGCAGGTTGGCATGTTTTTTGTAACGGCAGGGCAGTAATTCACGCCGATAAGTCTTCTTTGACAGGTTGGAACAACAACGGATTGCCCACCTTTCAACCTAAGCATCGCCCATTCTTAGGTACAGTGTTCTTCGTTTCAAAGCATGCCGAGCAGCTTCCATGGGACACGACGAAGTCGCGTATCAATGAAGATAGCGAAATCTGGCAGGAGGCAAAACGGCTTATGGTTTCTGTTGGGCGGCCAGTAACGTCGTTCTTGGATAGTCGATACTCAGAGGATGGTACATCGATCGACATGAAGGAGCTGTCTGAGGTGTCGCAGGGAAAAGTGTCGGCCATCACGGTTTCTACGAGCAAAAAAACGACATTTGAAGTTCCTAAGCGCCCACCTAAAACAACCACCAGAATACAATTTGATGCCAAAATTGATGATGTTCAGGCCATTACCGACTACTTGATGAAGCCGAGCATGTCGGGCTCGGAAGTTGGCCGCCATACGTTCAACTTCTTTCTGAAAAATGAAGTTGGTGAAGATTGATGGTTCAGTCGTCAGCAAAATTTGTCTCATACGATCTGAGGCCCTCGAAGCAGTGTGAACGGAAGTTGATGTTAGAGTGCTTTCGCGCGGCTACGGAATGTGGGTTCAAGATTCCCGACTATCGCTACGTAGGCATGGGGGCGAACCGGTTCTATGACTATATGTTGTTACACAAGTACTTTGGAATGACCAATATGATCAGCCTTGAGCATGACAAGGTGATGTTCAAACGCGCGAGTTTCAATAAGCCCTATGGCTTTATTAAGGTAAAAAACGAGAATGCGACCAGCTTTATTGCGGCTGACCAATATGAGAAAGATACACTCTATTGGCTCGACTACGATGGTGGAGTTGGACCTCACATAACAAGGGACATTCAAGCAATCGCTCCCAGGATAAAACTAGATAGTTTCTTGTTCGTCACTGTTGCGGCAGAACCGACAAAAGTTCTTGAGAGAAAGAGCTCATTGGAGCGGTTGGCGATATTGCAAGATAGTCTAGGTGACCTGGCGCTTACCGTCCAACGGACGGACCTAGAGAATGCCAATTTTCACCAAGCGGTTCAAAAAATCCTGATCGCAGCATTTCAGAATGCCTTCGCGGCTCGGTCGGATGGCGTTTTTAGCTCGTTCTTCAGGGTCCAGTATGCGGACGGAATGAAAATGTTAACTGTAGGTGGTGTAATGTCTGAAAGTGACAAATGCCAAGCACTGGTTGAAACACTCAAGAGCAGGGTGCCAGTTTTGGATTTGTCGCCGGACGAATGTTACAAGATTCGGAAGTTCGACATCACAGAGAAAGAGCGAGGGCTTTTCGATCTTGCAGTCACTGCTGGGCGCACCAACGCACGCGAGATCAATAGTCTAAAGAAGATGGGCTTTTCCGATACTGACATTCAAAAATATGGGGAGATCGTCAGGTATCACCCTCGATATATCGAGGCCATGTTGTGACGGGCATCCGCCCTGGCTAGCAAGTGCGCGCGCCCTGTGTGGTGCTTTATGTGGTATGCTAAGTGGGATGTAAATTTTTATTACATTAAAACAATCTGTTATGGATTTTGTTGGTAAGACTTCGTCTCCGCCATTTCACGGCTAACCTGCTGATATAAAACGATACTGATTTTCGGGAAGGCCGAAATCCGCGCCCTGGTACAGTCAACTGGTACAGTGAGGGCAAGGATGGCCACGATACCAAGGCTGGTTACACGCGGGCGAACCTTCTATTTTCGCGCCTCGGTTCCGCAGAATTTTTGGGATGTGGCGGGCCGAAAAGAGGTTAAGATTTCGTTAAGGACTGCTGAGCGATCATTGGCTCTCATGCGATGCCGCGCGATCAGCAATCATGTTGATCTCGTGGTGACGGAGGCGCGGAGGATGGCTCAGGGTCAGGATACAGCAATAGATCAGGCGATCCGCGACTATTTCCGCGAGGCGCTGGACTGGGGGCAGGAGTTTGCCGACATCTTCGCGCCCGAAGCTGAGGTGGATGTCGAGGATTGCATCGCCACCCTTGAGACCCGGCTCGCCCTCCTTCGTCGGCGTCTTGCGGTCAGGGACTTCCCCAGCGACGTGCAGAGCGACGCAACCACTCTTGTGGGGGCAATCCCCCCGGATACCCTATCAAGCCGTTTTCAGGCGCTCCAGCGCGCCCAGACGGGCCTGCTCAGAGCCAAGATCGAGGCGGACCGCCTACTGTTGGCGAAGCTCCACGGTGATTACGCCCAGACGCAGATTGCTGATCCGTTGTTTGAAGGCGTTGAGCCTTCGTCAGATGGCACAATCCCGGCGGCGGTGCAGGTTATTCCAACAGTCCAAGCCCCTTCAATTCCTGTCGCCCCGCCCTTGCGCGAGCTGGCCAAGAAATACGAAGGCGTGCTCGCCGCGCAGAAAATCAAGGACAAGACCCTTGGCGACCTAAGGCTGTCCTTCGATCTCGCCCGTGCCGTGATCGACTTCGACAAGCCCGCATCCCTGCTCGATACGAATGACATGAAATCGCTGCGCGATCTGATCGGCCAGATACCCGCCCACTATCAAAAAAAGCCCGAAACCCGCGACCTGGACCCGGTTGCGGCGGTGGAAGCAGGCAAGCTGCTGCCCAAAATGGGCTATGAGACCCAGAAAAAGCGGTTCGATTTTTTCAAGCGGTTCGTCGCATGGATGGTGGCCGAAGAATACCTGCCGAAGGTGCCGGGGGCCGACATCAAGCTGCTGGTGAAGAAACCGCCCAAGGGCAAGCCCAAACGGCTCCCCTACAGCCCTGAGCAGCTGCATCAGATATTCCAGACCCCGATCTACACCGGACGGAGCAGCGTTGCCCGATCCGGCGTGAAGGGTAATTTGCTGATGAAAGACGGGCGGTATTGGGTGCCTGTGATCGCGCTGTTCGCAGGGATGCGGGCTGGCGAGATCATCCAGCTTCTGAAATCAGACATCCGTTCCGAAGATGGGATCGCGTACTTTGACATTTCGAAATGGGAGGACGAGCCAGAGGACGAGGTCAAGAATCTCAAGACCGGGTCCAGCTATCGCCGGGTGCCGATCCACTCCGCCATTTTGAACCTTGGGTTTCTCGACTTTGTGGAAAATCGACCTGACGGTCGCCTGTTCCCAGATTTGAAACTCGGCAGCGATGGGACTTACAGCCAACCCTGGTCCAAGTTCTGGTATAATCTCGGGAACAAATGGAAGTTTCGAACCCCTCTGCATGTATTCCACAGCTTTCGGCACAATTTCGTGGACGCCCTGCATGACGCCAACGTGACGGACGCCATCGCTATGCAGCTCTGTGGCCATTCTGATGACGCCGCGCATTGGGGCTACGGCAAAGGGGCTTCCATAGCGCGGCTGAAAGAGGAGATTGAGAAAGTTTGCTATCCAGTGTCGATTCCTGGAGCGGACTGGTGAACGCCGTTAGGCGAACCACTTGTAATAGTAGAATTTTCGGTTCTGTCGTTTCAGTGGCTCTGCCGCCGCCGGGAGGTCAGAGGGGCATAACCCGTGCGCCTTCAAGTCCGCGTGGACGCCTTCTTCGATCGCCAATAGGTGTTGCCAGCCTTCGGTTTCAGGGTGACATGTCGCGAACGCTGCCTTCCACCCTGAAATAACCGCGAATTTGTCTGCACAACTGTGCAAGAGCGCTGATTTGTCGATCTTTCCTGGCAATTTCGAAAACGCCGCATGTTTCTCGTCGATCTCATGCAACCGTTTGGCGAGCCGCATCGTGTTGCCCACACTTGGCTCCGCCCGCGCCTGGCCATTGCTGCGGAAAAGCCGGTGTCCTAGAAAATCCAGCCCCTCTGAGGCGTGTGCGACGGTTTTGACCGAAAGTTCGAATTGCCCGCCGGGGAGATTGCCAACCGCATCCGTCAAGGCCTCGATCCGGCTTGCCAATCCGGCCTTGGACTTGGCCAAGATCAGAAAGTCGTCCTCGTAGTTGAATAGATGCTCAAGGATCGCGACATCCAGCGCCAAATGTGATACGCACAGATGAGAGATTGCAGGCGATGACGCCGCTCCTCGTGGCAAGCCCCGGCGGGCTTCCTCGATGAGGTGTTGAGGGGATAACCCCTGTGGTGATGATGCACACTCCAGCATCATGTTCCGCCCGGTCAGGGCGGCTTCTACCACTGTTTGCGGCAGCGGTAAGAAGTCAGTGAGCCCCTCAATTGTGAATGAGGGGAAGAAGTCTTTGATATCTAGATGAGCGAGCCAGACTTCGCCCGCATCTATCTGGGCCAGAACCCGCTTGATCGCTTTTGGAACACCGTCATCAAAATGCTGGTAGCTGCGCTTGAAGGTGTGGGATTCGATCAAGTTTGCCAACATACGCTGTCCAACACGATGTCGGTCCCCGAAAGAGAAGATCGCTCGAAACCCACGTTTTGACGTCTTTTCTTTCGCGAAGACCGTAACGGGCTCGGCCATCGGCTCGAAAAGCGTCACGGTGTCTGCCAGAGCTTTCACGTCCTGATAGGTCCAAACGTCGATGTCTTTTCCTGCAATCAGGAGTTGGGCGATGGCCGTTCGTTTGGAACTGGGTGATGTCAGAAGCCAGTCTCGCGCCAAGGCGGCAGAATTCGCATCCCCCGCTACAATAGACTCTCTCAGCGTCACCATGTGCTGGTTGTATCGGACCCGATCCCTATGAATGGCGCGTTTGTATGCTTTTTCGTTGTGAAGTATTTCCAGCTGTCCGGGCGATTGATTGATGTCAAGCATCATGGCCCCCCAGTAGCTGCGCGAGTTCTTCCACGTCCTGTCGCCGGTACATCAGCTTCTTGCCGAACCGTTTGCGCGGGGGCATGTGGCCGTCCTTCTCCCAATATCGGACGGTCCGTAGCGACCTGTTCAAGATATTGGCCGCCTCCGTTACCGAGATGAATTCGGCTCGGTTGAGGGGCGAATGTGAAAGTTGTGCGAGGGCGCGATCAACGGCTGTCATGTCGATATCTCCAGATTGCCGCCGAAGATGTGGTAATCTGGCTTGTCGAGCAATCCTTTGCACAGTTGGGTGGTGTAGGATCTGCACCGGCCCTTCCCTCAGGAAACATGCGTATGCTCAGAAAAAGCGTTTTCGCGCAGAGGCTTGATAGGAAAACCTTCAAATCACCCAATTGCATTCTTATGGCAGATTGGGTTGCACTGCCCCGAAGCACAGCCGTTGCACAGTTATTCAGTCATTGTCAGCAGCGGCATGAGCAGTTGCCGCCTGGTAGTTGTCTTAATCTGAGCGAACGTGGTCGGCGAGACTCTTTACAGCAGCAACGAAACCGGCCGATCCTTGAACCAACTCCGCCACCTTTGGGCGTGTGCCTTTTAAGGTAAGCTTTTCTTTGCCGAGGATGCCCTCCCGCGCCCAGCCATATCGTGCCGACAGCTCGGCAAAGAAAATGTTCTCTGCGTCACGGTTCGGCAGCTTGGTTTCACTAGGCGTGCTAAACCAGACGTTGCCGTTGCGCTCTATGAAGCCGAGATGGGCGACATCTCCATTTGGCAGCGCCATCCTGATGAGCAGGGATTTCGAGAACTCAGGATATACGCCGTAGGTCTCGACCTTGCCCAGCATGTCGTTGATCTGCCTTGGCAGGTCCGCATCAATGCCGCGCATGGCGTCATAGAAAATATCGGACGAGATGGTTTTTGCCTCGGGCGATACCGAACGCGCTGACGACGAAGCGCGGGGCGCTGGGGCCGGTTCGAACGAGGCCGAAACGCTATCGCCCTCCAGCCTGATCACGCCGCGCTCTATTCGATAGGTCTTGGCCAGCGTACGGGGCACGACAAGCCAGCGTTCATCGTGAGCGTGGAAAAGGGCCAGCTCGACCAGCGCGAAGGTAAATCGGAAACCCGCGTGGGTCTGCAACTGTTCGACCAGTTTTTCCAGCTCACCGCGAATGCCATCCCCGGCCACGATGACCACGATCCGGCCAGTTTTCAGTCGGTTGATCAGTGCGTCGACGAATTCCGGTTCTTCCAGCGTCTCCGGGCCATCGGCGATCTCGAACATCGTGCGGCCATTCGCGCCATCGGCCTTCCTGACCGCAGCATCCAGCTCCTCATAGCTCATGGAGAACAAAGCTGACGCATAGTCCAATGCCTGGGCCAGAACTGCCCGCCGCATTTCAGGGTTCCGCCAGAGTTTGACCTCTACGATGACGACATCGCCATCAGGCGTCAGGAACAGGTTGTCGAGATACCCGCAGCGCAGCGGCAATTCCATGCAAGCCGGGATCAACTCGCCCAGCCCCGGTTCGATCTGATCCATTGGTAGAAGGGAGGGGTTCTTGAAAATCAGTTCTTGCAGCCAGCGCTCATCATAAAGCTCGTTCTGTGTCAGCGAAATCTGCTCAAGCTGGCTTGCGCCGTCCGCACTCACGATGACGGGTGTTCCAATGGCTTTCATCCTAACTCCGGGCAACGGCTGCGGTACGTCCCCGCAGGGTTGCTGACACTCTGAAATTCCCTGATCCGGGAGTTAGAACAACCGAAGCAAGCCCGGTCCCCACGGCCTTTAGGCGGGAGCCCTGGACATACGCCACAGGCTCCCGGACCTAAGAAGTCAGGGTCGTCGGCGCAGTTCAGGTCTGCACCAACCTCTTGCTTCGGGGTGTTCTAAGCCCCAAGCGGCACGTACCGCTCAGCTTGGCTTTTAGCGGATGGCTGGCACCCGGTCGAGTTGAAAGGGATGACGCGTCGTGTTCGCCGGTCAGAAAAATGTCCCAGAGACAGTTTTGAAGACATTCCAATATTCCGGGTTCAGCCAATGCTGGTTGGCTGGATGTGGGGTGGCAAAAGTGGAAATTCAGCGTGGTTTTCCGGGGGGACAAAACCAGCCAACCCGCAAGTCCAGATGTTGTGCCAATGTGGATACCTAGCGAAATTGCAATTAACTGCACGCGATATGGGGTGGTGTTTTTGGGGGGAAACCCGACCTGTTCCCCCGATTTCCCTTCCCCTGTCGGTGTTACAGGGTACGCTAAATGTGGGTGAGACGATCTCGCCCCCCTCCACAAAGCCAAGGAGGGCACGACGTGACAGACACATCCAAACTCACCAGATTTCAGACCATCGCCGCACAAGGGATTGCCGCAGTTGATCCGGGACCAAGGATCGCCCCGTTCACCAGCACCCAGTGGGTCGCTAGCTCGCTCTTGCAGAAAGCCATCCGCCGTGGCGATCTGTATGCGGCGCGTCAAGCCGGACGGTTTTTGCTGGAGGCCAAAAGGGAATACCTCTTGCGCCGCCTCAATATCATCGCCGCCGAAGACATCGGCATAGCGGATATCAAAACCGTGGCGATCACCGCCGCGTGTCTGGCCAGCGCAAAGGTGCGGCGTGATCTGGGCGGGGATGCGGTTGTCACAGAATACTTGATCCGGCGCATGGTGGATGCCCGCAAATCCCGCGCTGCCGATGATCTGCTCATGAGCCTCGAACGGCTGCCTGATCTGGCTGAGGACCGCACCCGCTTCGGCGCGATGTCAGATGACCGCCTGCGCCAGATTGTTCTGGGTTGCCCGTCGCTCGACCGCAAGGCCCTCGCGCTCTGGTATCTGGTCGGCACGGCACGTTGCCAGAGCGATCACCTGCCGACACGCAAAGGCAATCCGAACTTGGCCTTCGATACCCTGGCTGAATTGGGCGTCGCGCCCACGATGGTGCAGATCGCGCGGGCCAACTTCACCAAGACTTCGGCCATGCTGTCGCCGTTTGTCGCTCTGTTGTCCCTCGAAAACGGGGTGGTCGCAACCGGGGTTCAAGATGATCCAACCCCGGTTGAAACACGGATCAATGGGGTGCCGTCCTATGCCTTTGACATGTACACGCGGCCCGGTCGTGCGGCCCTTGGTCGGCTGCTCCTGCGAAATGCAGGCATGGCGTCATGGGCCGGGGCGTTCCTGCCACGAACGAACCGAGTGCAGGTTGCCGGGGAGCTGCTGTTTCGGGTCGAAGGTCAGTGCCTGCGCCGCCACGCGGTCGGGCCGCTGAGCGCCAGCCTGCGGGACAGGTGGCAGTGGGAATGCTCAGGTCTGCCGCGCGAAGCTCTCGAATTCGGGCTGGCCGCCCTCAAGGATGCGATGCCCGAGCTGAACGCGATCCGGGCCGAGGTTGTGCGGGAGGGCGTGGCATGAGCGATCTCATTCTAACCCTGCATAATCCTTTCTTATCCCGGTTCACAAAGGGCGGAGGAAGCACCGATCTGACGGCAGATGAAGCCGTTGAGCATTTCATTCGCGAAAGCCTGTCTGCAAACACGCGAAAAGCCTACCGGGCCGATCTGGCGCATTTCTCTGATTGGGGCGGGGTGCTACCTGCGTCTGCTGATCTGGTCGCCCGCTATCTGGCAGATCACGCCGACACACTGGCTCCGTCCAGCCTCGCGCGGCGCGTGGCCACCCTAAGCAAGCTCCACGAAGCAAACGGCTGGCCGAACCCGTGCCGCAGCGAGATCGTGCGGGCCACCATGCGGGGGATCAAACGAGTGAAAGGCACCGCTCAGGATCAGGCCCGCCCTCTGTTGCGCGAAGACTTGTTCATCCTGCTGGATGGGCTTGGGAATGATGCCCGTGGAAAACGTGACCGGGCGTTGTTGCTGATTGGCTGGGCAGGCGGTTTCCGGTCCTCGGAACTGGTGGGGCTTGATATGGCTGACATCGAAGAGGTCCGCGAAGGTCTGGTCCTGCACCTTCGCCGTTCCAAGACCGACCAAACAGGCCAAGGACGCAAGATCGGCATTCCCCTTGGTCGCACCCGCCATTGCCCCGTGACCGCACTGTCAGCTTGGCTGGGTGTCCTGAACAAGGACGAAGGCCCAATCTTCCGCCCAGTTGACCGCCACGGCAATGTGCGGCCCAACCGCCTACGCTCCGACGCCGTGTCCACCATCCTGCGCGACCGTCTCGCTGGGGCGGGGATCGACCCCGAAGGCTACAGCGGCCACAGCCTCCGCGCTGGCCTCGCCACCAGCGCCATTAAGGCCGGGGTGCCGAGCTTCAAAGTGCGAGCACAGACAGGCCATGCCTCGGACCTGATGCTGTCACGCTACGTGCGTGATGCCGGGTTGTTCGACGGGAATGCAGCAGGGGCGTTGTTGTGAGATTTAGGTTGATAACCTGACGCTGATCGTCATGAATCTTCAGAGAGGTTGGGGACCGCCCACGCAACAGCCTTGCTATGCGCACGAAATTTGTCCGGGATTTGTAGGAACTTTTTATGTTGAGTAACACAAGACGCCTTCGAAGAAATGCCGGACAACCCAGGCGATAGCTGTTGCAAACCATCCCATGCGTCGTAGGGTCATCAAAAAGGCGGTGTTAGATGTCGACGATAGTAAAATTTTTCAGAATAGTTTTCTTTCTCGTTTTATATTTCATGCTTTGCATGATTGCTGTCACGACCATTCTTCAAAGCTGGCCGGATGGCGCTCAAATATTGTTTTCGTTCGGGGTTCCAATTGCGCTGGTTTGGTGGGGCGAGAAAAGAAGGGCAAATAGGCTGGCTAAACTAGAAGGTGAATTTTCTCAACCAGACACCGAACTGAAACGAGGATCACCGAAGCCAAAAAAGAGGTCCGCGCCCCGTGACCGACCAGACCTAAATGAGCAGATCGAGAGACGAGAACAAGCATTGAGGCAACGCAATCGGGATGCCATGCTTTCTGGGTCCTCTCGTATCCTAAATAAAGTGGAGAATGAAACTAACCCACAATATCAGCCGCCCAAACAGGACTATGCAGCCATTGTAGAGGCAAGTAGGGCGTCGTCATCGGAACTCTCACAGATAGCCGACCGGAAAGAACACGAGAGAGCAAGGCCGGTTAAAGCCACGCGACGTACCGGATGGGTGCCGTCATCGGAATCAGTTGATGTCGGCGGAAGAAATATTGGCGGAATGGTCTATGTCGGCACACCGCCGCGCTTGAACGACTACGGTTATCGGGACAAGTGCCGGGCCTACATTGACCCCTCACTGTCTGTCGCCCGTGATGGCACCGACAAGGTAGGCAACTACATGCCCTATTGGCCCGGCTATTCGGAAATCCCCTCGCAGTGTCGGGCGACCTATTTGGATTGGCTGGCAGGTGGACGTTCCGATCCATCATACGATCAGGGCTACATGTTTCTCTATTTCTATGGATTGGAGCGCCGTTTCGTTCTGGACCAACCCTCAGAATCTGAAAAGCAGGAGATTTTGCAGGAAGTCCGGCGTTTGATGAAACTCTACCCGGATAACGGATCGGTGCAGAGGTATCTGGGGGAGTTCATTCAGCTTGCGCAAATCTCGTTGAATGATGAGGCGGTTTATGAGCCGGTTTTCGATTATCGTGGTTGGGATCTACCGCTGTCGCTCAAAGTCGCCATCGGGGCGCGTGTGGGACGCGGCGACTTGCTTTCGGCGGATTGGGTTCTGAGCTGGTTGATGTGCCATCCTGAACGCCGCCTGCGCACCCCGGCAACTCGCTGTGCCGAAGAGTTTCGCGCACTTTTCAGGCTGCGCTTCGACGAACGTTTTCCTGAAGGTCTAAAAGTAAGCAAGCCGCGCAAGATGCTTAAGCCCACCTATCAGGCCGCATCAAGCGAGTTTCAGGGGCAGCTAGAACCGATGGTGAATGGGGCCACGGTGCCAGACATCTCTGGCCTGAGGAAGCCTGTCGAGATCGCACAGGAGATCGCAGATGAGGCGATGGACGATCTCGACAAGCTCAGCCGCTATCTGGGCCGCAATCCCGATGGACGGGGCAGCGTAGAGGCACAAGCCCTATTGCCTCAGGAGTTGTGGGAGCTGTTTCCCAGTGAAGAACTGGAAAGCCTCAAGGCTTGGGCTGCGGATCGTGTTGGCAGTGGCGGCTTGATCCCTGTTTTGGACGTTGTTGAACGCCTCGAAGGTTCGCGGCCAGAGAAACTGAACAAACGAATCCTCACAGGCGTGGCGGATGCGCTGGCACGGATCGGGTATGGTTTTGCCCCGGACCCCCGTTTCGCTCTGCGCTCACCAAAGCTGGATGAGCCTGTCGTGCTGTTTGAGCTGGGCGAAGCTGTCGGCCAATTGGAGGACGTGTCCGACGAGTACCGTGCTGCGCTGATCGAGGCTGCGCTAGGATCGTTTGTTGCTCATGCAGACGGGCAGATCACTGAGAGCGAAAGAAAATCGCTACTGGCAAAGGCCACGGACGTGGATGGGTTGAGTGGGCAGGAATGCCGTCGTCTTGCTGCGAATGTGGAATGGATGCTGGCAGTTGCACCGGACTTGACCTTGCTCCGGCGCAAGCTCAAGGACACCGGGCCAGAGGCCATGGCGGGAGTCAGGTCGGCATTGATTGCAGCAGCCCATGCGGATGGTGTGATCCAATCCGAGGAGGTTGCAGGGATTGAGAAGGTTTACAAGGCGTTGGGGCTGGACCCGGCTTTGGTGTATTCTGACCTTCATACCGGGGATGTCAGTGACGGCCCCGTACGTGTTCGCGCCGCTCAGCCCGGTGTTGCGGGAGAGACCATTCCTGATGACGCCCCATCTGGGCCGCCAAAGCTGGATGCTGCTCGGATCGCTGCCATCCAATCCGACACTGCGCGTGTCTCTTCGGTGTTGGGGAATATTTTCGACGACACACCGGAAGTGTCGGAGGTGGCCGAGCCAGATGAAACGGTTCTTGGTGGCTTGAATGCCAAGCATTCGCATTTGGTGAAAGCCCTGATCGCACAGGATCATTGGACGGAAGAGGCGTTCGAGGAATTATGCCGTGATGCGGGGCTTCTGGCCTCCGGTGCCATCGAGGACATCAATGAATGGGCCTATGAAACCTATGATGAGACCCTGCTGGATGAATATGATGGTTACGACGTTTCGCCCGATCTGGCCGCGCAATTGAAAAAGAAATTTGAAGAGGAGATGCCCCATGTCGAGGCTTAAACCCCGTGAACGCGATGCAATTGTTCAGGCCCTGCGGGCGGGTGTCGTGCCCAAGCTGGGGCTGCGGCATATCCAAGTCGGACGGGTGCGCGAGATCGAGGAATTGGTCAAGGACATGGATCGCCTTGCTGATGGTGGGTCTGCGATCCGTTTCATCATTGGCGAGTATGGCTCGGGCAAGACATTCTTTATGAACCTGATCCGCCTTGTTGCGCTGGAAAAAGGGCTGGTGGTGATGTTCGCTGACCTTGCCCCGGATCGCCGCATTCACGCGACCGGCGGGCAGGCCCGAGGGCTTTACGCCGAAATGGCGCGGAACCTTTCGACCCGAACCAAGCCTGATAGCGGGGCATTGGCAAGTGTTGTGGAGCGATTTGTATCAACCGCCCATCGAGAGGCAGAAGCCCGCGATCTCCCTACCGGCAATGTGATCCGTGAGAAGCTGGCCCATTTCGAGGAAATGACCGGCGGGTTCGAGTTTGCGGAGGTTATCCGTCGCTATTGGGAGGGGCATGAAAACGGGGATGAAGAGTTGAAATCCTCGGCCCTGCGCTGGTTGCGAGGTGAGTTTGCCACCCGTACTGACGCCCGCAAAGCGCTTGGGGTGCGCACGATCATCAATGACGCCAGTGTTTATGACCATCTCAAGCTGATGTCTGCCTTTGTGGTAGAGGCCGGGTATAAAGGGCTGCTTGTGGGCATGGATGAGATGGTGAACCTCTACAAACTGACCTCATCGCAGGCCCGCAATGCCAATTACGAGCAAATCCTGCGCATCTTGAACGATGTTCTGCAAGGCAGTGCCGAGAATCTTGGCTTCCTGATGGGCGGAACGCCCGAGTTTCTGATGAACACGCGCCGGGGACTTTACAGTTATGAGGCGCTGCAATCACGACTGGCGGAAAACACGTTTGCCCGAGAGGGCCTTGTGGACCTCTCCGGCCCGGTCATTCGACTGGCTAGCCTGACCCCCGAAGATCTGTTCGTTCTGCTGGCAAACGTGCGCCGGGTAATGCAGGGAGAAGAGGCGGCTTTACCGGATTCCGCGCTGGAAGCCTTCATGTCTCATTGTTCTGAGCGGATAGGCGAAGCGTATTTTCGTACTCCGCGCAACACCGTGACAGCTTTCGTCAACCTGCTTGCGGTGCTTGAGCAAAACCCCGGTGTAGAATGGTCGGACCTGATTGATGATCTGGATGTGGCTGACGATCAGGGCGACGATATGAGCGATATTGACGAGGCAACCGGGTCGCAGCCAGACGAGGGCGATGACGATTTGGTCAGTTTCAAGCTTTGATCTGGTGTCATGAGTTCTGCCTTCGACAAGTTGGCGCGTCCGGTTCAGAAATGGGTGCGCTCAAAAGGCTGGCGGGAATTACGCCAGATACAGGCGGATGCTGTTCATGCTATCATGGATGGCAAAGCAGACCTGATCGTTTCGGCCTCGACCGCTGGGGGCAAGACTGAGGCTGCTTTCTTGCCGCTTATCTCGCAGGTTCTGGATGATCCGGCGGAGTGCAGCGGTTTCGATTTGGTTTATGTCGGACCTCTCAAAGCCTTAATCACCGATCAAGCGATGCGGCTCGAAGACATCTGCCGAGAGGCCAGTTTACCCGTCTATCCTTGGCATGGCGACGTGTCGGGCAGCGTGAAGGCGCGGGCGACAAAGGCGCCGAAGGGCATCTTGTTGATCACGCCGGAATCCCTCGAAGCCCTGTTCGTGCGCCGGGGTTTGGAAATCCCGCGCCTGTTTGGGGCCACGCGCGCGGTCGTGATCGACGAGTTGCACAGTGTTCTGGATAGCGAGCGCGGAGTTCAGATGCGGTCATTGCTGACGCGACTAGAGATAGCCGTGAAGCGTCCGATCCGGCGTGTCGGGCTGTCGGCCACGCTCGGCGACATGAATATGGCGAGCGCATACCTACGGCCTGACAGTGCAGAGGCTGTGAAGCTGATCGAGGCCAAAGGTGGAGAGGCCGAACTGCTCTTGCAGTTGCGCGGTTATGTGTCAGGCGGGGAGGATGAAAATGCGCCATCTGCCACAGATGCGGTATCGGAGCACTTATTTAGGCACCTACGTGGCAGTGACAACTTGGTGTTTGCTGGAGCGCGACAATGGGTCGAAATCTATGCCGACCGATTGCGTAATCTCTGTGAAAAGGCTCATCTGCCGCAGGAATTCTATCCCCACCACGCAAGTCTAGCGCGGGAACATCGGGACTTTGTCGAGAAACGCCTGAAAGATGCGAACCTTCCAACAACCGCCGTGTGCACCTCGACTCTGGAACTAGGCATCGACATCGGGGATGTGGCCTGTGTGGCCCAGGTGGGTGCTCCGTTCAGCGTTGCAGCTCTGCGCCAACGGCTGGGGCGTTCGGGACGTCGCGAAGGTCAGCCTGCGATCTTGCGCCAATATGCGGTTGAGGCCAAATTGGATAGCGAAAGCAGCTTTGTCGATCAACTCCGGCTCGGCCTGATCCGCGCAATTGCCATGATCGAACTGTTGCTGGAGGGCTGGTGCGAACCTCCAAGACCGGAGGCGCTGCATCTATCTACACTGGTGCATCAAATCCTGTCGGTCATTGCCGAGCGCGGTGGTGCGCAGGCAAACAGGTTGTACCGTATTCTTTGTCAGGAGGGACCGTTCCGGCAGGTAGACATCGGGGTGTTTTTGGACGTTCTTCGGGCAATGGGGCGGCCCGAGGCTGAATTGATCGAACAATCCTCTGACGGGTTGCTGTTGCTCGGCGCGGCAGGCGAGCGAATTGTCGAGCATTACAGCTTCTATGCCGTTTTCAAGACGCCCGAGGAATTCCGCCTTGTTACCGATGGCAAAGAACTGGGCACATTGCCGATAGACAATATCCTGACACCGGGAATGCTGCTGATATTCTCGGGTCGCAGGTGGGTCGTTCAGGAAATCCACGATCTGGAAAAGGTCATCCTCGTGAAACCCGCAACGGCCGGTGTTCCGCCGCTATTCGGGGGCGATCCGGGCATGGTCCATGATCGTGTTGTCGAGAAGATGTTCGACATTCTCGAAGGGGATTTTAAGCCGAGCTACATGGATCAAGCGGCTCTGCGCCTGCTTGGCGAGGCTCGCGCCAACTATGCGCGACAGGGGTTCGCGGTAGCGTCTTTCGTTGAATTGGGCGGAAGCGCATGTATTCTTGCAACGCGCTGCGGCACAGTCAAAACGACGACACTGGCTATGGCACTGGGAGCATCAGGTTTTCAGATTACTCAGCACGATGGGTTTTTGCTGGTTGAGACAGGCGACGCTGATCGCACTTTGGAGCAGGTGCTATCGGCAATGGCCAACGCGGAGCCCCCCGATCTGTTTGCACATTCGCCGAACCTGATTTTTGAGAAGTATCACGCTTACCTGACGCCCGAACTATTGAGACGAGACGCGCTTTCCATGCGCGTAGATACAGGTTGTCTGCAAAAGCTATGCGCTGGTTTGTTGGGTCGCACATAGCGAATCCTGTCTGGTCTCCTTTTTTGGGGTATCTTTTGCGAACTCGAAGGCGGTTGAGTCTTTTCAGACGACATTCCCTTCCCATGGCACAGTCATCTGGTACAGTTCGGGCAAGTACTTCGGGCGTGGTCCAAGCTAACCCTCTGATATCGTTACATCGGCAGATTGAAGTAGGATTTCCCTTCGTCTCCGCCACTATCCCATGAAATATTGTTGCAAAACAACGTGTTAGGGTGGTGGTGCATTACGCAGCCCCACGGTTAGCCCCACACATTGCAACACATTGAACTGTTGCCAGTATCGCACAGGTCAGATTTATGCAGATCGCGCAAATCAGGTCGAATAGGTGCGTTGGAGCATGATGGACGCTATCTGGCGGATTGCGCTTGCTTGGCCCGCTGGCGAACGGTACGCAGTCTCGGGCTGTTCCCCCGTGCTAGGCCATCCAGAAGCGCAGCGCGGTCTCGTTGCTCTGCCTGACCTCTCGCACCCCATAGTCTGTGGACGTGCAACTTTGGTACAGATAAGGGGGTTTATGCATTCCCGCCAATGGTGGACCTGCGCCACGACAATGTGAAGCGCACCATCAAAACCCTTGCAGATAAGGGGGGGTTTTGCGGTTCCTCAAACTGAGGAACCGCCAACTCGCGGTGGGGGGAAGCCATTAACCGCCTATCTTTGTTACAATCGCACCAGCATGATCGTCGTGGCCCAGCTATCGCCCGAGGCCACGGCGCGGATCGTTGACCGCTGGCAGGAGCTTGAGGCCGAGGTCGCAAAGCCCCTCAGTGGATCGTCACTCATGCCGGCGGCGCTGATCGAGGCTGAGCGCACATTGAACGAGCGCGACGAGCGATTGAAGGCTCAGGCCATCCAGATTGAGGACATGAGCGAAGACTTGGGTGCACTGGAGCGGATCGCCCCGGCATTCTCCCTCAAGTCCAATCGTGGGGTCTGACAGATCGTCGCACCCTATGGGCGGCTCCAAACTGGATGTAAGTAACGCAGGTGCAAGCGCAACAAAGACAACCCTCGCATGGCGGCAGTTGATTTGGGGGGCAACCGGGCACGGATCTGGTTAACTTCAAAATCAACTTACATTCAATCATTCCAGATTTAAAACATAAAACCAATAGCTTGCCTGAGTTTAAGGCAGTTGACGGAGTGGGTTTCCGTCGCTCTTTTATCGGCGCAACCAAGCACTGTAAAAGGATCACAGACAACCATCCCGAACGCATCTATTATGCCCCTGTCAGAAGCCGTGGAAACACTTGCTGCCTTAGAGGCGGATAGCGACACGCCTGCCCCTATCAAGGCCGCTCTACGCAGCCAGCGTGTGGTTCTACATGAGCGCACGGAAGCGTTGGCCGCGGCGGCTCATGTCGTTCAGGAAGTCCATGACGCGGCCCGACAGGCAAGCCGCTGGGCTGCTGATGATGCAGCATGGGCTATGACTGACGATCTACCCGGGCTGATTGACGACGCGCCAACAGCAAAGGCATTGGCGTCGGGTGAGGCGACCTTGGGTTAAGGCCCAACCTGAGGCCAGGCCGAGCGTGAAATCTGGCCTCTCACCGCTCAGACACAGCCACTGCCTCATGTGGCCGGGAATGCGTTAGATTTTGGGCTACCCGCTTGGTCGGCGTTCCCTGAGAGTATTGGATGCTTGTACCATGTGTTGTGATAGGCGAACCGCTCACCATGTCGAGCAAAGAGATTGCCGATCTGTTGGACAAACGGCACGACAAGGTGAAGCAATCCATTGAACGCCTTGCAGATAACGGGATTTTTGCGATCCCCCCAATGGGGGAAACGCCAACTCCCGGCGGCGGCAGGCCAATGGGCTACTATCTCTGCGACAAGCGCACGAGCATGATCACGGTGGCGCAGCTATCGCCCGAGGCCACGGCCCGGATCGTTGACCGCTGGCAGGAGCTTGAGGCGGCTGTTGCAAGCCAGCCAGAGCAACCAACCTCACAGAAATATCCCGAGCGAGACCCCGGCAAGTTCCCCACCGCTGAGAGGGGGTAAGGGGGCATGGGCTTGGCAAGGGATGTGGTGAATGCAATGGGGCACCCCCCCCATCGGTTTCAAAAGACCTCCCCCCCGTCAGACCCGGATTTTTTTAGGTACCATATTCTTTTACCTCTGCGTCCTCTGGCGACACCACATTTTGAAAAACAAAGTTGCTTTGGTCTGGTTGGCTAGCCAGTTTGGTTGGATGCAAATCCCTCGTTTCATAAGTGCCTCTGAGCGTCGCTCACTGGAAGCCTTGCTGACCCGCATTGGTGATGCCAGGGGGAGTGAGCAGCTACGCCTCAAGGTCGAGTTTCAGAGGCGCATAGAGGCCCACAGGGGCAAGTCTGATGATCGTTGGACCGAGGCCAAGACAGCCGAACACCTCTATCAGAGGCGCTTGCATGTCGGTGAGGTTCGAGGGTTCAACGTTGATGGGCTGGTGGTCTATGGCTGGTGGTGTGAAATGACCAAAAGCTACCGGGTTGATGCAAGCACAGAGGGGCAAGAGCGGCTGCGTAGGAGAATGCTACAGCAATCGTGGCGCGCGCTGCACTCAGGGCTGACAGACGATCAGAGCGAATGCCCAAACGGGGATTAAAGCCGTGAGCCTCGATCATCTGGCTTGGCCGGAATAGGCTGTTTCTCTCATACTGTCACATACCCCCCACACACAGAGAGACCCATAGGGTGAGGCACCTACTGCCACCAGAGTATTTCACTCAAGTTTCAACGGTTTCCAAACCCCCATTAGACTGACATTTCCCTCGATTGTCGCGCGCACTGCGCTGCCTGCTCATGGTACAAATCCATTAATTCACGGGCTTACACAGGGAATGGCAAGTGTCGTTGCGAAAACAGAAACCGGGCAAGAAAAAGCCGCGAGGCAGACCGCCAACGGCCCATCGGCGCAAAGCTGACAGGGAGCGTTTGCAAAATGAGCGACAAATCCTGTCAGAAAATGGCTTTCAGGTCATGACGGTTGTTGTGCCAGCGTCCGAGGCCCCTTCGATGCGGCGAAATTCAAGGCTCAATCGGTTGGATGGCTTACTGTCTGAGGCAGTTACTCAGGATGATATTTTGGAGGTCAAACGGCTCGAACACCTGCGGGAAATTACTGTGCTGGACAATCAACGTGAGCTGGAAGCAGCGCTGGAGCAGGCCCAGCGAGAGGCGCGAGATCGTGCGCGCCGGGACGCCATGGTTGAGCAAGTCAAAGCCGCTGAGGCAGTGCTGAGAGAGAGTAGAACGCATGTGGCCTAGACTGACGCACCTGACGCGCCACAGGTCAGCATTGATGAAATGCTGCGGCGGTCGCAGCCGTTCGGCATCAACAAATATGGGAACCGGTGATGAAATCTCGTAGGCAACAAATGTTAGATCGGCAGGAATATATGGAGCGGCAGTTACAGCCAGAGGCCGGTCATTTTGCCGTGGTCAGCGATGACTATTTGCTGATGTACGCTGTAAGCACCTTCTCACAAGATTACCCAATCATTGGTGTTGTGATTAAGGCAGGTGAGAATGCTTTGGAGTGGGCGCGAGAAAACCTCATCTGGCAGCATCCATATCATCATCAGCTATGGCTTATGTCCCCCGGTGGCCTGCATGAGTTCTTGGATGAGGTTTACGTGCGATTGCCGGAGAAAGCCCAGCCAAAGGTCAAGCCTCGCCGGAAGTCCAAGTCGCAACCCAAAGCCAAACTCAAGCGCTTTCGTGATCTGCGCCCAAAGAGTGAGCCTTGAGACATGATTGCTGCCGCCAACCTCATTCGAGAGATAAAGGCCGAGATAGCGCCAGAACTATCTGATGTTGAATTTGTGGATCGGTTGAGCCGCAATGAGCTTTCGGAACTGGGTATGACGCCTGCGATGCTTCACGAGAAGCTGGGTCTTGCGTCTGCGCCTACCGCGCAAGCACCGGATAGGTCGGTTGTGCGCCCGGAAATGCGGCCGGGGGGCTTGTCAGCGGCCATTCGAGTAGTGCAAGGGCAATCGGCCGGCACAGTGAATGGAGGAAATAGACCTGCACCGATAGGTGGTCCAAATGATCCAACCGCTGCTATGCGCCAAGCTGCGGAGCAGTTGCCCTACCAGCCTTTTACAAAGGACGCAGAACTAGATGAAAGGCAGCGGGCCGAAGCCTTCAAGAGCGCAGTAATGCCAGCCCCCGAAGCTAACCCGTTGGTTCAACAGGTTGACGCCTTTTCAGCTCCGGTGAAGGTCGGTCAGCCTGTGCCGCCCGGTTATCAACCATCAGCCGCCATTATGGCAGCGATGGAGCCAAACGAGAATTTCCCCGAACTCAATCCGTCTTTGGTTAACCCTGAAGGTACAGCGCTTGGGAGGGCTTTGCGTCGCGGCATTCTGAACACCCGCGTAGCTGGGCCAACCGCGATGGCCGATCTGAACGCACGTCAGCTGCAAGATGCACGTATGGGCGACCAAATGATTGCCGAAACATTCAAGCAATTCTCAGGACTGCCCGAGATACCCGAAGGGCTGAACGTGACCACACCCGAAGCAGCGGCCAAAGCACTGTCAGATTTGGGTTATCCCGCGTCGATGGTCAGTACATTTTCAGACGCGATACAGGTCAAGCAACGAAACCAACAGATTGGTACGCCGAAGTTGGAAAGCGCTCTCCTGAATAATCTTCAAGCCGCTGGTGAACTGACTGCTCAGGCTCAGGAGCTACCCATGTCCGCCTATTCAGAGAACCTGAAACGCGATCTAGCAGAGAGCGATGGCGGCTTTCGGGACACTGCCAGCACCCTTGTTCAAAACTTTCCCGTCTTGCCAATATACGCGGCTGAAAGTGCCGTAGAGGCTGCGCCCTCAGTGCTTGCTGCATTTGGCACTGCTGCGGCAACAAGAAGCCCTGCGTTGACCAGCCTAGCCCTTGGGGCGACAGGTTTGGCTCCAACCTATGCATCCACCACTGACCAACTCTTGCGTGAGAAAGGCATTCGTCTGGAAAGCCCGTCCGACGCTCGTCGTGTGCTGACTGATCTCAATCTGTTAAGGGAAGCCTCTCAGCGCGGTGCTGCGCGTGGTCTTGTGGTCGCGGCATTCGAAATGCTTGGACAGGGTGCCGTTGCCCGCAATCTTGCTGGGCATCCCGTTGCTGACATGCTCATAGATCAGTTCACACAGCGCCTCACGGCCACAGCCGGTGAAGTGGGGGGAGCCTCGCATCTGGGCAAGAGATTGACCCTGTTGCCGTCTGGTTGGCTGCTACGTCGAGCGGCATGCTAGAGACCGCGGCACAGAGAAAAGCCCGCGGCACACAGGGTATTCTGGGCGCTTTGGCCAAAGTAAACGATGAAATCGCGGACAACGCTCGAAAACGGCAAGTAGCAATGACTGAGTTCGAAAGGCTGCGGGATAACGGAGGCAAGCCCAATGCACCTGTGGCACGCCCGGTTGAAGCCCGCTCGTACGCTTCCAAACCACCACCTTCAAACGAAAAAACCGTGCGCCCGTCTGTCGTTCACCGCAATGGCAGGCTTGCACCTGGCACTCACGTCATAGAAGGCAGCGATGGTCGCATGTATCGGGTTCAGGTCGATTGGAACGGGAGGGTGGTTAAGGCTGAGCCAGAAAAGTGAGCTGCTCTTATGTTTCCGAACCGTTGGAAGATGTACCAATTGTCGTGAGCGTATCGCCACTTGAAACCTGTGGTAGTGTTCCATCTTCGAAGTTTTCGTCCTCAGATTGGCTTTCCCTATCACGCTCTGCTTCTAGGTGAGCTTGGATCTTAGGCTTGTGTTCGTTGTAGCTGGTTGGAGCAGGTACTAAAGCACTTGTATCGCACTCCCTTAACGCTATTTCGTCAGTATTATTCGACCTGCAATATTCGGTCAAATACGAGTTCATCTCACGACTATCCGGTGCTCCATTCTGCGCTAAAAGGCTTCGCTCAAGTCGTAATAAGCCTTCGGTTTTTAGATGTTTAACAGTATCAATGTACAAAACTGGGTATGGGCTTCCGCCATTTACACCTTTCAACGAAACGGGTTTATCCATCCGAATTGAGTGCCCAAAATTTGCCTCTCCTTCACCGTAGCTGGAGAGCAATTGGCCCAATTGAACGCTTAGAACCATACGATCGGGCTGTGCCATGCCGGCGACCCGAAACCCTGTGTCGATTGCCTTGCCAAGAAAATCATAGTCAAAAGGATTTTTGTCAGCAGCCTGCTCAAGGCCTTCGGATGCACTGAGCATTTCTCGGCCATTGGTATTGCGCCTCATTTGGATGGCTCTATTTGGCTCAGGGAATGCTGCAATCCACCCTGCGCCCTTCACGTTCAATGGAACATCCTGCTGCCCGAGAATTTTCCTGTAATTATGCAACGTGCTAATAAATGAGTTGACTGCGTTCGCGACGGACATGCGATTGGATACTAACCCGCAAAACACCAGTTCGTCCCCAACAGCCTTCCAGAGTTTCGGGCATTCGTCATCACCAACTAGCTGACTGCGGTTCTTGTGAAAGTCAGCCTGAAGCATCACCGGAAATTCGTTGTAGAACTTCCGGAAAACGCCCACCCATTTGGGGGCCGCGCCGTCTGCGACTTCTTTTCCTGCACTGGAATTCTTAAAGGCAGTCGATCCACTAAGATCGACTGAAAGAAACAGTCGAACTCGGTATTCCGCAGCTTCAAATCTCAAGTCCGAGCTGTCAGTTGATGGTGGCAAGAGTTTTTGCCCTAACTTCTACCGCAGATGCAGTCACACCAAATTGCTCACTAGCCACACCACGCGCATAGGCGTCCCTAAACTGCTCTTCAGGCATGAGAAATGCCGAGGCGAACCAATTTGCCTCCCACTCGCACCGGATCAAGTCATCACTTCTTTTGTCCACCCAACGGGTGGCTTTCATGCCAGAGTTTGGGTTCGATTGACGAACCAAAGGCCAATGGAGCAATTTGTGGCCCAGCTCGTGAGCAATGGTGAAGTTGTCGCGCAAAACGCCGGTATGAGCAGACACACGAATAACAAAACTCTCATCAGGTTCGATGATGATTGCGTCGGTTTGATCGTCGTCGAGAAACCCGATCTGCTCTATGTTTCCACCGTTGCTCCGAATAAGGTCGGGCAACTGAAACCCATTTGCAATTCCTACCTTCTCTCGCACATCCTCCGCAAATGCCATAACAGCTTTCTTGGTGGCTCGACATGGGATTGGTGCAAGATATTGAACTTTATGGGTATTTGTATGCATTTGATCTTCACAAACAGTACCGGCCATATGATCCTCCCGACCAGCCGAGGGAGAAATAGTGGGCAAATCAGTCCCTCGTGCCTTTGGTGTCTACCGAAATAAGTCCCCCCTTTCTAGTAGGCAGGCACCATTTTAAGGGATTTGTGGCCGAATGCCGCTACCTTCGAGCTTTTTAGCTATGCATTTCAATATGTTTGCCATGGTTCGCGTGATACCCAAATTCCGTCTCAGCCCTCTGCCTCGCTGCCACTGCACCGCCAAAGCTGTCGAATGTGCCAAGGTGCTTGCCGTCACCGATCTGTGCGCGCCACCTTCCGCTTGCCTTGTGCCATGATACGCCGGTCACACCCGATGTGTTGGTGACAAATCTGCTCAGGTTGCGATTGTTCTCAGCCTGCGAAACGTCCCGTAGGTTCCGGGCGCTGTTGTTGCTTCGGTTGTGGTCGATGTGGTCAATGATCCCCTCGGGCCAAGCGCCAGTTGTCAGCGCCCATGCCACACGATGTGCAAGCAGGCCAATCCCGCCGAGGCTAAGGGTGAGGTATCCACCGTCATTGAGGTTCCCTGCGGACTGCCCTGCAAACCGATCGTTCCAACGGTCGGCGGCGGTTTCCGATTTGAATTGACTGGATGGCCGACGCTTCCATTCAAGCGCACCGTTTCCCGGATCGTAGCTCAGGCAACCCGTCAGGTATTCAATCGAAATTCGTCGCTCGTTCTCGCCCCTTGCCGCTATCTCGGTTGGGACACCACTAGAGGAGGCAGAGACCGGCTGCGAGGGGGGCTGTGTGCGCTTTTGGTGAGAATTGTGAGAATCACCTAGAGAGCGTGCCTCGTGACGCTCTGTTCCCCGCCCTTTGGCGCAAATCCAACAAGGGCACATCGGGCTGTGCTGGCGGCTGTTTGCGTCCCAGCGCCCAACCCAATTTGGCATCGGCCCCGGCTCAGGGTTGAAATAGCTGTCGATTTCTTCAAACGACAGACCGGCAAATGGGTCAGGACGATACATGGCGTTCACCGAAAGTCGGCCAGCATGGCGTCACGCTGGGCGTCGTTGCGCGCAAGGCCGGATGGTGAGGCAAGGGCTTCTGCTTCGGACCGGTTCAATCCTCCCTCGTATTCGATGATTGCGGCGCGTTCTGCCTTAAGGTCAGCGGCAAGCCAAGTGGGGGTTCGGGATGGGTCAGGTTCGCCAAACTCGGGAACCTCTATCCCTTCTGCTCGGGCCATGTCTCTGATCTTAGCAACAGGTCGAACACCAGCGTTCCAGTGTTTGGTTCTGAAAGCGTCCCAAGCGTCACGGAGGGATGTGTCAGCCTTGGGCGTTGGCTTGGCCTCTTTCGGCTCAGGCTGCGGCTCAGTACGGGGCTGTGGCGCTTCAAACGTGGCCCGTGCAAGTTCCCCAGCTTTGCATTGTAGGCTCACTGAACGGCTCCACACGCGGGCTTGGCGTCTTGCGCGGCTCACGGAAAGGGGGAACGTACAAACCCGCTTCACGTGCCATGTCTCTGATCGCGGCAACAGGACGAACGCCGGCATTCCAGTGCAAGGTTCTGAACGCGCGCCATGCCTCTTGTTCTTCCGGCGTCCCATCATCGTAGCGCTGGGCGTGCGCTGTGATGGAGGGGGCAACTGGCTCAAGCTTGCTCACTGCGTCGTGAGTGCTTCCATCGGCCAGATTGAGCGGTGGTAGATCAACACCCGCCTTTGCGGCCATCGCCCGGAGTGCAAACAGGGACCGGCCTCGTACTGCAAAGCGCGCCTTGTATTCATCCCAAGTCAGAGGGCCGGCGGCGCTGCCATCCAGATCGAATAACTCGCGGTCAGTTTCTTCAACTTCTGCCTGGCTCTGTTTGGAGCGCTGCTCTGGGTCGTTGGAGAAATCAGTTTTTTGGCCTCCATCCTCTGGCTGGCTTTCAACCTTCGGATCATTCGCCAAACCTGCATTTTCCGGTAACTCGCCCTTTATATATCTTAGTGGCCAATTTCTGGCCGGGCTTTGAGCCCCCTTTGAGCCCCCCTCTGAGTGCACCAATTCACTCTTGATTTGGTCGGAGCGATCCGGGCTTTGTCCCCCCTCTCCGCGCTCCATTTCTTCGGCCTCGATCGGGTTGAAATCTTCGATAACCTCATGCTTGGTTGGCTGGAAGAAGCTAGGGTTAATCGTGGGTGCAAATCCCACTGCTTTCGCTGGGTGCATTGCCCCTACCGCTACAAACTCGGACTTGATGCGTTTTAACGTTGCGGGGCTGACACCCAGCTTTTTTGTTAGTTTGGCGTTGGTGAGTTTGGGATTTTTGACCAACGCGAGATACAGCGGCTTGGCCTTATCGTGCATGTCTCGGAATGGGTCATGCTTATCCCATTCTTTCAGGGCAGCTTCGATCTGGGCGTCAAGCGTGGGGTCTTCCCACTGGTGGCCAAGGGTTCTTAGTTTCGGGTGGTTCACAACAAACTCCGTCTTTGTTTTGTTTCCGTCGAATTTGGACCTGCGGACCGGAGCCATCAGGCCGCGCTCAACGAGCTCTGCCCGCGCCTGTTTCGCCGATGCTGGTGATTTCCGAGCCGCCTTTACCAACACGCTCAGGGCTACGGATGACGGCCCCCGGAAGAACGCTCCGGCCTCGTTCAGCAGGATCGGGGCGAAGTGTGTGTAGACTGCGAGAACGGCCCTCTGTGTGGCGCTGAGACCTTCCACTGAGGTGATCTGGCGCTTGGTGTGCCACAGCAGCTTGCGCCACCTGTCGGCCTTCTTGTCAGCTAATGTGAAGCCATATCGCTCTGGGCTTTTGGCAACCCACGGCGGCTGGGCCTTGAACTCTTTACAGATGCGCTTGATCGCTTCATGGTCAGGGATTTTTATCTGCGGAATTGGGTTCTTTTTTGCCGGACAGGGTTGCCCGATCAGCGGGTGTGATGTTATAACGCTCATATTAATACTTCCAGATTTGGCGCTTGCGACGCCGGCCAAAGAAAAGCCCGCTCTCGTAATGAGGCGGGCCTTTTCATTTGGGGTGGTTCAGAAACGCGAAAGCGCCCGGCATCCGAAGAGACCGAGCGCTTTTCGCGGCTCACAGGTTTTTGGTTGCGGTTTTAGTTGATGGAGGCCTGACGTGGTTCTGCCGCCTTGTCCGCAATCCACTGGTCAACTTCCGCCCGATGCCACCGTGTCAGGTTCTTGGTGATCTTGATCTGTTGGGGGAACTCGCCAGTCTTTGTTATGCGCCAGAGGGTCGTTCTGCTGATCCCCAGAATGGCTTGCAGGTCGATTGCATCTAGCAAGACTTTCTCAGCGGGAAACGAGTTTAAGGGGTCCGCCGGGGCGGTTAGGTCAAGAGACATGGAACACTCCAATATGTCAGGTGTCATAAAAAAAGCCGCGTAGCACAGTGACGTGATACGAGGCTTTGAACGGATTTCCGATGATGTATGGGTACCGCAAGACCCCTGTTATTGCAAATTTTTCCACCAAGTTTTTTTAGGTCACATAGTACCACAGGCAAAACGTGCATGAGTTGAGGGGGCGGTTAGGTTTCTAGGCCGATATCTTGAACACGTTGGTCGGCTTCTCCGGCTCAACATATTCCCCCCAAGCCTCGATCAACTCACGGCGGCGTTCCAGAAAGTCAGACCGGCTATACGCGCGCTCAACCGCGTTTCCGATGTTATGGGCCAAACACATTTCGGCAACCTCACGCGGCGCTCTTGCGACCTCGTTGCACCAATCCCGAAAGGTCGAGCGGAACCCGTGCGGCACGTAGGCGGACCCAAGATCGGCCATCAGTTTGCGGGGTGTCATGTCGGACATGGGGCGACCGCGCTTGGCACCGGGGAAGATCAAGGGTGAACCATCCGAATACAGCTTGGCGTCCCTGAGAATGGCACAGGCGCGCTCTGTGAGCGGCACTGTATGTGGTTTGCCCATCTTCATTCGCTCTGCAGGGATCGTCCACAACCGGGCGTCCAGATCGACCCCAGACCATTCAGCCAAACGCATTTCGCCAGACCGGGCGGTACAGAGGATCAGGAACTCTAACCCCAGCTTGGTCGTGGGACGGGCCTTGGACTGACGCAGTGTAGTGATGAACTCGGGAACCTCCATATATGGCATGGCCGGATGGTGTCATACTTTAGCGACCTGCTTCTGACTTGGCAGAGCCGCCTTTACTGCATCCATCGTGTCATGCGGCGAGCCTTGGTAAGCCCCTTGCGCTCTGGCCCAAGACAGCACCTTCTGAATGCGTTGGAACACACGGCGGGCGGGCCATGTTGGCAGTGTAGGTGCGTAAGGTGTTGATGAATTGCTGACTGTGCTTGGCGTTCTTCCAGCTACCCGCATTGAGTTGGTGAACCTCATTGCAGGCTTCGGCCCATGTCAGGCCCTCCTGCGCCTCTTCTCTGGCTTTCTGAGCAGCCCCTCGTTTGGTCGCCAAGGGATCGCCCCCAGCCGCCGCCAAACGCTTGTTGTCCTCTGCCAAGCGACGGGCATCAGCCAGTGACACTTCTGGAAAGGCCCCGAGGCCAATGTCACGCCGCTTGCCGTGAATGGTGATCCGTTGCAGCCAGCTTTTGGCCCCGGTCGCACGCACGATCAGCATCATGCCGTTTCCGTCGCTATATCGTCCCGGTTCGTTGATGGTACTGACGCCGCGCGCCGTGAGTTTTCCAGCCATGTGGGGCTCCGCTATATTCAAGGTTCTAATCCCGCCGCCTCCGTCGAACATTCGACCTGTCCGCCATTCAATGAGGGGTGTCCGCCTCAGAAATTGGGGTGTCCGTCGAACCTTGAGTGGCGGAGCGCAGGGCGAACTCGAAATTGCGCAAGATTGTTGCGTAGCCCCACACTCAGCCCCACAGAAAACGCGGGATTGGCAGAAACAATTTTAGACCACCTGAAACTCTCTGCGAAGTAAGCGGCTGAAAGATAACGTCGAATTTTGGAGTTTGGGATTTAGTGAAATTCCCTGAAACAAACTAAGCGCTCCCTTCGTCTCCGCCACCCACGCTTTACTGGGCCAGACGGTAAGCCTCTGATAGTCAGTTTATAATTGTAAATTGGTCCGACTTCCACGCATGGACTGTCGGAATTTACTCGATTTTTTTACACAATTCCTGATCCAATCTACTGTAATGACGCTGTGGTAAACGAAGACTGGCAAGGTCTTTGGACCTAACTCTTGCAGGCCCGTGCCGCTCAAGAGGCTGTGACTTTTCGACCAGTTTTACCAAATCATAGGCCAATTGGAGTCCATATGTTCAGGGGAAGATGTGAGCACATCGGGGCGGATTTTCCTGAATCTATTTAATAACAATTGGTTAGCTCTATTTTGCCTAGCTTGGCTGCTATTTCTTGCAAAGCTTTGGTTGTCAGATGTTTTAAAACTTGAATGGTTCAAAAAATGAAGTAAAAGGGGCGCAGCGAAAGTTGGATCACTATGGCAGACGAGCGACCTTACACAGAAGACTCTTTTGATATTAATGCTTTAGAGGGAATCTATCTTCTCTACTGGAAGATCGAGGAATGCGCAGACAAAATTGCGCTGGAACCCTCGATGTCAAAACAGGAACGTCATTTGTTGGTATGCTTGGATGTTCCGCGGCGCATGGGGGATTTGGCGCGCGAAATGCAGGCGCTTCCGTCGACTGTGACCGCCATGGCCGATACTTTGGAGGCCAAAGGCCTTATCACACGCGAGCGAGACCCTTCAGACCGCCGCGCTTGGTTGCTTTGGCTAACAGAAGACGGCCAGCAGCTTCGCCATACAATGGCCGCCAAAGCCGGAGAGCTTTTTCGAGAAATCTCGGGCTTATCGGATGGCGACATTCATCAGTTTGCTGAAATTGCGCTGAAAATCCGAACGAAAATTATGGAAACTGGACTGCCAAGAGGACCTCAAGAGTGAAAATCGTTCCAATCGCCCTGGCTTTGATGAGCTTGGCAACACCGAGCCTGTCCCAGGACGCCTTCGATCCAGTGAGGCCTGTTAAGCTCACCGTTGCAACAGAACAGGCACAAAAATTGACCCGGCATTTCTATGGTCAGGTTGTCGCTAAGCAATCGGTAGATTTGGCGTTCCAAATTGGCGGCCAAATTGTCGAATTTCCGGTCGTCGAAGGCAGTGTCGTGCCCAAAGGCGGATTGATTGCCAAGCTGGATACCGAACCGTTTCAACTAGAATATGATCAAGCGGTTTTGCAAAAAGACCAAGCGGATCGCACTTTGGCGCGTCTGACGGCTTTGCGTGGTGCGACCGTTAGTCAAGTGACAGTAGACGACGCCGAAACCCAAGCGCGTTTGTCCATGATTGCCGTGCGCAATGCGAATTACGCGTTGGAACATGCCACATTGAGCGCGCCCTTTAATGCGTTGATTGCAACCCGCAACATGGACAATTTCACCACGATCAGTGCCGGAACCCCCGTGGTTCGTCTCCACGATATGTCGGAATTGCGGATTGATATTGATGTGCCGGAATTGTTGTTTCAACGCGCGTCTGAAAACACCGATGTTGAATTCGTGGCAATTTTTCCGTCTAGCGACAAAGAGTATCCGCTGATGCTTCGCGAGTATAACGCCGAGGCCTCGAACATCGGACAGACCTTTCGCATTACACTGGGAATGGCTTTGCCCGAGGGGTTGCAAGTTCTACCAGGGTCATCGGTAACGGTGCGC
The DNA here is from genome assembly GCF_058892305.1 of Pelagimonas sp. Classification (NCBI taxonomy): domain Bacteria; kingdom Pseudomonadati; phylum Pseudomonadota; class Alphaproteobacteria; order Rhodobacterales; family Roseobacteraceae; genus Pelagimonas; species Pelagimonas sp. The sequence goes on along the minus strand of NZ_JBZXVN010000011.1, from coordinate 71,045 downwards.
GCACGGGCAAACGCGAAAGGCGCCATCGGTATGCCGGTGCCAACGACCGCACTTTTGACCGACGCAAACAATAGCGTGGCCGTTATGGTGTTCACCCCGGCCGGTGCCGACACCGGCACGGTCACTCGCACGCCAATTTCTGTTCAGCCGACGGACAATGGTACGTTCATCGTGACATCAGGCTTGGCAGATGGATCTGAAATTGTCGCGACAGGTGCCCACAAGCTAACGGATGGCCAAAAGGTCCGCCGCTTTACCGGTTTTGCGAACTGAGGCTGGCACAATGAACATTGCACGCGCATCTATCGAACGGCCACTTTATACGTGGCTGATCATGCTCATCTGTCTCTTTGGGGGCATTTGGGGGTTCTATTCGCTCGGGCGACTAGAAGACCCGGCCTTTACCATCAAAGTCGCCGCGATTCAGACCACCTATCCCGGTGCGACTGCGGAGCAAGTGGCGCTTGAGGTTTCCGAACCTCTGGAATCCGCTATCCAAAAAATGGGCGAGGTCGACAAAATCACCTCGATCAACTATCCTGGCTTGTCGATTATCGAAGTAGAGATCAAGCCAACGTTCGACGGCACTGAGCTACCGGAGGTTTGGACCAAGTTGCGCGCCAAGGTTCGCGATGCGGCGCGTCGGTTGCCCGAAGGTGTCAGCGAACCCTATGTGAACGACGCTTTTGGTGACGTGTTTGGTATCTTTTACGCGGTCACCGTTGATGGGTTCACCGATGCCGAGCGGCATGAACTTGCAACCTATCTGCGGCGAGAATTGCTTGCGGTTGACGGTGTCGCCGATGTTGTGGTGTCGGGCTTGCCGGATGAGGCGATTTTTGTCGAGCCGAACTTGGCGTTGACGGCACATCAAAACATCCCGCCTCAAGCGATTTCAAATGCGATTGCCACCGCGGATTCTGTTTCGGACGCGGGGAGCGTGGATGCAGACGGTGTTAAATCAATTATCCTGGCCCCCAAAGGGTCAGATAGCGTTGATGCAATTGCAGGTTTGTCGATTGGTGCGGCGGGAACTGTCGTTAATCTCTATGACATTGCCAACGTTTACAGAGACCGGCAAAGCGACCCAAGTTTGAAAGTGCGCTACAACGGTACAGAAGCTTTCACGATTGGCATTGCCGGACTTGCGTCGGAAAACATTGTTGAAGTTGGCCACCGTGTTGATGCCCGGATTGCCGAACTCACCCAAGACATCCCCTATGGTGTTGAGCAGTACTCGATTTATCAACAGCATCACGTTGTTGAATCCGCCTCTGATGACTTTCTCGTCAACCTTGCAATGTCGGTTGCAATTGTTGTTTTGGTTCTGGCCCTCTTTATGGGATGGCGCGCCGCGGTGGTTGTTGGAACGACCTTGCTGCTGACCGTCGTCGGTACCTTGTTGTTTATGAACCTCTTTTCCATCGAGATGGAGCGCATTTCATTGGGTGCGTTGATCATCGCCATGGGGATGTTGGTCGACAACGCCATTGTTGTGGCCGAGGGCATGCAGATTTCAATGTTGCACGGCAAGAACTCACGCGAAGCGGCGGATGATGCGGCTTCGAAAACCCAAATCCCCCTTCTTGGGGCGACGGTGATCGGCATCATGGCCTTTGCCGGAATTGGCTTATCACCGGATGCCACAGGCGAATTTCTGTTCTCGCTTTTTGCGGTTATTGGGATTTCCCTGATGCTTAGCTGGGTTCTGGCTCTGACGGCCACGCCGTTGCTGGGGCATTATTTCTTTCAGCAAGGGGATGAAACCAGTGAGGCCTATGGTGGGTTGCTGTTTCGAATGTACCGTTGGGGTTTGGAATTGGCGCTCAAACTGTGGTGGCTGGTGATTCCGATGTTGATTGTGGTGACGGTGGCATGTTTCGCGGGCTTTGGCCTGATGAAGCAGCAGTTCTTTCCCAACTCGAACACGCCGCTTTTCTTTGTGCATTACAAACTGCCGCAAGGGACTTCGATTGAAACCACGTCGGAGCACCTGAAAGTTGTCGAAAACTGGCTGGCTCAGCGTGACGATGTCGTTTCAACCACCACCTTTGTGGGGCAGGGGGCAACGCGGTTTATGTTGACCTACTCCGCGGAAAAACCCAACCCAAGCTATGGGCATTTGATCATTCGCACCGAAACGATTGATGCCATTCCCGACCTTCAAGCAGAGCTCGAAGCCTTTGGTCGTGCAGCATTTCCCGAAGGTGAATTTCGCACCAAGCGGTTGGTCTTTGGACCCGGCGGCGGCGATCCGATTGCGGTTCGATTTTCTGGCAGTGATCCCAAAGTTCTCCGTCAATTGGGTCAGGAAGCCATTGAAATTCTGCAAGACAGTTCCGACCAGCTGATTGATCTGAGAACCAATTGGCGCGAGCAAGAGCTGGCGCTCCGACCTGTCTATGCCACCAATCGCGCCCAAACGGCGGGTGTTAGCCGCGAAGAGGTTGCGGGAACGTTGCTATTTGCCAGCGATGGCGCGACAGCGGGGGTCTTCCGGGAACGTGAACGCCTCATTCCGATCATTGTTCGCGCGCCACGCGATCAGGACACAACACTGATGGATCAACTGGTGTTTTCCAGCAGCAATAATGTTGTCTTGCCAATTGAACAGGTCTTGGATGGTTTTGATTACAGCGTACAAAACACACTGGTGCATAGACGGAATCGTGTGACGACCCTCACCGTTGCGGCCGACATTCCACCGGATCAAACCGCCGCAGCGATTCACGGCCAAATCCGGGCCTCTATCGAGGCCATGGATCTCCCTCCAGGATACAAAATGGAGTGGGGCGGAGAGTTTGAGAGTTCCCGTGATGCACAAGAAAGCCTAGCCGGGCAGCTGCCGGTAAGCCTTTTGATCATGGTGCTGATTTCGATTTTGCTATTCAACGCATTGCGTCAACCCATTGTGATTTGGCTCTTGGTGCCGATGTCGGTGAATGGTGTGGTGATCGGTTTGGTTGGCACTGGTTTGCCGTTTACCTTCACCGCGCTTTTGGGGTTGTTGAGCCTATCGGGGATGTTGATCAAAAACGGCATTGTTCTGGTTGAGGAAATTGATCTTCAACGCGAAGCCGGGCTGGGGCTCAATGACGCGATTGTCACGGCCTGTGTGTCACGTCTGCGTCCTGTCTTGTTGGCTGCAATCACGACAATCCTTGGAATGGCTCCGCTTCTTACGGATGCATTTTTTGTCTCGATGGCGGTAACAATCATGGGGGGCTTGGCCTTCGCGACGGTCTTAACTTTGATCGCGGCTCCGGTGTTTTATATGGTGTTTTTCCGCCGGGAGGAACGCCGCCGACTTGCAGCAGAGTCGTAAAATGGGCCGAAAGGGGTCTTGGGTGAGTTTGGAAAATACCCAACAACGCGATGATCTATGAGATCAAAGGCCCTCAAAACAAAACCCCCCGGAGTTTCCTCCGGGGGTTTGCACTTGTTAACCACTTAGCACTTAGCAAACAAAGAACTTTGGCCGCTGGCGCGAAATCATGCCTTCCTCAAAGAGAACCCCAGCCAACCGGTTCGCAGCGAGCAATTCGTCACGCGAATTTGCGGCCGACGCCTGGTCGCGGCAATATTGTTCAAGCAAGTCATTGCTGTCCTGCTCTGGCATGGCACGGGCGTCTACAATCGCCTCAAGGATGCTAGGATCAATGGTGGGTTCCACTGGATCGGCGAGGGCAGCCGCCTGCGCGTCATCCATAAAAACGTTCCCGTCAATTCCGGCAAAATCCTTGATTTTGTTGATGCGTTCGTCGCTGCAATCCAACAAGGCGGCCATGGCGGCAACTTTGCCCATCGGAGTGGTTTTGCCCACATAGCCGTATGGGGCGCAATCCGACCGCTTTAACACCCGGTCCATCACGGGGTCGATGACGGTCACAATATCCGAAATCCCCGACTCTTGCGCATATTCAAGCGACGCGGCCATCAACTCACAGGTCGCATAGGCAACCGAGTTACGAGACTTTCCTCGATCCAAAGCCTCTGTATCGACACAAAACCGTGTCGATTCCCAAAGTGTTGGGCTGCGCAGCGGTTGCTCTCCGTCCAAGATTGCAGAGAATACATCAGACAGCATGTGCGGCCCTGTTGTCTGAAGGGCTCTGACGCAGGACACAACGCGCCCGTCATCGTTCACACCAATCACATAGGCCGGGTCGAGCGCGTCAAACTGATCAATTTCTTTCCCATCCTTGATGTCGACTTCCCAACCAAGGCGTTTACCAAAAACCCGTGCCCTAAGAGCATACATCTCATCCAGAAGGCGGCTGTAACGATCTCTGTTGAGGCCATCTACGACAATTATCATGGTTCTTCTCCACTACCCTATCCAGGTATGAGATGATCATGCTTTCGATTTCCTCCGCTATTGGGGAAATCCCGTAGAATGGTTAATTTGGATGAATAAGACCCATTCCGATGGCCCGACCGACGGCCTGAGATGTGGTCAGAGCACCCAGTTTAGAGCGACTTGACCGCAAGTGGACTTCTACAGTCCGATTGGAGATGCTCAAAATATCACCGATATCTTGCTGGGTTTTGCCAGCGGCAGTCCATTGGAGAATTTCGCATTCTCTCGCAGAGAGAGTTGGATGTGTCAACGTTCGCGTCAAAGCGTGCGAGTGAACGACGTTGTCATGCAGGTGCACAGCGGCGTTTTGCAGCTCGCCCAGGATTTTCTTCTTGAGCAGCTTCCATTCTGCGTCGGGACAATCGCGCGTCACGCTAAACAAACCAACATCCCCAAAGGGTCCGCGCACAGGTATCGTTAAACCTTGTTCGGAAATGCCAAAATCATGCGCTGCGCGAAAGACCGATTGAAAACTTTGCTCGTTTCGTAGCCTATGCCAATCCACCGGCGCGATGCTGCGCGTTGCCATGATCAAAGTCGGGTCCTTGTATTGGAACCCTTGATCTACATAGAGTGTTTGCCATTCATCGGGGTAATTCACAAAGCCGTGGACAGATTGGGCAACCGGGTTAACACCGGCATAGGCCGCAAAATCAAGTTCATGAGTTTCACAAACAGAGTCCAGAAAATCCCGAAGATTGTCTTCGGCTTGGGGAAGCTTGCTGAGATCAATTACGGACAAAGGGTTCCTCTTGACCCGTGCACTTTGGCCGGCACGTCAATACCAATTGTTCCGCCAGTGTCCCCGTAAATGTCACGGGACGCAACAATAAATGCAAAACTGATTGGTTTAGGAATGATGAAAATTTGACTTTTGGGCAATTTGGCGCACTGCCCGGCTAAGTCGCTTATTCGAGGAGCTGGACAAGTTCAGCGCAGAGTGGCTTTGCGTGAGTTAAGGTTTCTTGCGCCCAGTCTGGTTTGGCATCGGGGTTTGACATGTATCGCCTTAAACACCGTATGACGATATGCGTCACCCGTTTGAGCATCTGCACGACTGGATCGGGACCGTAGGCGTTCAAAACATCGCATCGTCAACAATAGATCTTGAACTCATTCAAATTGGGGGTGGGGTATCACAAGTCGCGGGCCTGCTCTCTCGTTGACGTTGGGCAAGAAAGGCATTCAATCGCTCGGCTGCCCTAGGGGATGAGGAGCATTGGGGACCTATGACACAGGCGACAAAGTTAGACGGTGAATTCGACTATATCATTGTTGGCGCTGGCACGGCCGGATGTGTGCTTGCCAATCGCCTGACCGAAGATCCAACGCGTCGGGTGCTACTCCTCGAAGCGGGGGGATCGGACAATTACCATTGGGTCCATATTCCGGTGGGCTACCTCTATTGCATCGGCAATCCACGCACCGATTGGATGATGAAAACCGCCGCGGAACCGGGTCTGAACGGCCGTTCCTTGGTCTATCCTCGCGGAAAGGTGTTGGGCGGCTGCACCTCGGTTAACGGCATGATCTATATGCGCGGACAGGCGGCGGATTTCGACAACTGGCGGCAGATGGGCAATACCGGTTGGGGCTGGGACGATGTCTTGCCCTATTTCCTCAAATCCGAAGACCACCACGGCGGCGATAGTGAGATGCATCGCGGTGGCGGCGAATGGAAGGTCTCTAAACAGCGATTGGACTGGGACATTCTGCGCGCGGTTCAAGAGGGGGCTAAAGAGTTTGGCATTATGCCACGCGACGATTTCAACGACGGCAACAACGAAGGGTCCGGTTTTTTCGAAGTGAACCAAAGGGCTGGTGTGCGTTGGAATGCGGCCAAGGCCTTTTTGCGACCGGCGATGAAACGGCCTAATCTGCGGGTCATGACCCATGCGCAAACGGATCATCTCGTGCTTGAGGGCAGGCGCGCGGTCGGCGTTCAATTCCGCCACAAGGGCCAATTGATGGAGGCCCGGACACAGGGCGAAGTGCTTTTGGCAGCGGGGGCAATCAATTCGCCCAAAATACTTGAGCTATCCGGGATTGGTCGCACCGATGTCTTGTCTGAGGTTGGGATCGAGACACGCCATGAAAGCGCGGGGGTGGGTGAAAACCTTCAGGATCATTTGCAAATCAGAACGGTTTACAAGGTCAAGAATGCCAAGACGTTGAACACTATGGCCAATAGCCTTTGGGGCAAGGCCAAGATCGGGATGCAATATGCCTTGACGCAATCGGGGCCGATGTCGATGGCCCCAAGCCAGTTCGGTATTTTCACCAAATCCGACCCGTCCAAGGCCACAACTGACCTCGAATATCACGTCCAACCCTTGTCGACGGACAAATTGGGCGACCCGCTGCATCCGTTTCCGGCGATCACAATGTCGGTCTGTAATTTACGGCCTGAAAGCGTCGGCTCTTGTCATATCCAAAGCCCCGATTTGGATCAGCAACCCGATATTCGCCTGAACTATCTTTCTGCCGAGGCGGATAAAGCGATTGCGGTGAAATCGGTGAAACAGGCGCGGCAAATCATGACGGCCAAGGCCTTGGCCCCACATGCGCCCGAAGAAATCTTGCCCGGCCCCTCTGTGGCCAGTGAAGACGAGGTGTTGAAATCGGTAGGCGACATCGCCACGACGATTTTTCACCCGGTAAGCACCTGCCGCATGGGTAGCGATGACATGTCTGTGGTCGATACCGAACTTAGGGTGCGGGGCCTGGAGGGATTGCGGGTGATTGATGCGTCGATCATGCCGCGCATCACCTCGGGCAACACGGCGTCGCCGGTGATCATGATTGCGGAAAAGGCGGCGGATATGATCAAAGCCGCCGCCAAATCCTAGTTTACTCGGTCCAGCGCACGCCTGTTAGGTCGGTGGCTTGGGTCGGTTGATTTAGCCAAAGCCCCTCAAGCCGCGCATCGGCAACCGTTGGATAAGCGAGCTGAAACAAGTAGCCGTTGACGTAATCTTCGGAAATGATCGTCTGCGCTTTGGCGATCATCTCTTTGCGGGCGGCCTCATCTGTTGTGCCGGTCAGGTCCGAGATCAACGTTTGGAAATCGGCGTTGTCATATTGGAAGTAATACTCGGGCCGTGCGTAAATCCCGATGTCAAAGGGTTCGGTGTGGCTCACGATGGTGAGACCAAAATCTTTGCCACGAAACACTTCTTCAAGCCATTGCGCCCATTCAAGGTTGCTAATCTCAGTCTGAATGCCGACCTCTCGCAACTGTGCGGCGATGATTTCACCGCCCCGACGTGCATAGCTTGGCGGCGGGAGTTTGAGGGTGGTGGTAAAGCCATCGGCAAACCCGGCTTCGGCCAAAAGGGCTTTGGCCTTTTCCGGATCGTAGGCTGAGTTACCGGTCAGATCGACATAGGCCGGGTTATGCGGGGCAAAATGGCTGCCGATTGGGGTGCCAAGGCCAAACATCGCGCCGTCAATGATATCTTGGCGGTTGATAGCATGGGCAATGGCCTGACGGACAAGGACATTGTCCAGCGGTGGCATGAGGTTGTTGGTCGACAAGATTGTCTCGCCTTCGGTCGATCCGACAAGCACCTGAAACCTTGGATCGGCCTCGAATTGCGGGAGGTTTTCGGGCGCGGGATAGCCCGCAAACGCATCAATGTCCTGAGCCATCATAGCCGCAAAGGCGGCGGTTGGGTCCGAGATAAACTTGAACGTCGCCTCGGTCAGGGCCGGTTTTTCGCCCCAATAGGCGTCGTTCTGGGCAAGGGAAATGCTATCGCCCTGCTTCCAATCGGCAAATTTAAACGGGCCGGTGCCGATTGGTGTTTGTTTGATGCCGTCGATGCTGTCTTCGGCAACAATCACCGCATCGCCCCAGGCCAAGTTGAATAGGAAATTGCCATTGGGTTTGGAAAGGATCACCTCAACAATAAGCGGATCAACCGCGTTGACCTCGGCTATCCCGGCAAAAAGAGCCTTTTGCGCGTTGGCGCTATCTTCGGCGCGGGCGCGATCAAGGCTGAACTTAACATCGCCTGCGTTCATATCGGTGCCATCATGGAAGGTGACACCGCCGCGCAGGGTAAAGGTATAGATCAACCCATCGTCGCTAATGGTCCAGCTTTCGGCAAGGCCAGGCACAACTGCGCCGGTTTCCGTAAAGCGGGTCAGACCTTCGAAAACATTGGAGTAAAGCACGCTGTCAATGGCACCGGCTGCGGCGGAGGTGGGGTCGAGATGCGGCGGTTCCAGTTGGATGGCAATTGTCAGATCAGTTTGCTGAGCCTGAGCGGCCCCGGCCAAAAACGTGGCTGCCAATAAAGCTTTGCGAAAATGCGACATGGGTGTCTCCCTTTGGGTAAGGCATGGGGGAGAGTGTTGCCGCAACTGGGGCGGTAATCAAGCGCCGCCTTTGCATTGTTCTCATCGCGTCAAAGTTGCGCCCCAATGCCAGGTTAACGGTTGGGTAAGTATTCGGAGTATTTTCATGTTGGAATTGATCAAGCGCGCCTTCAGTCGAGACGCCGCAAGTGATGCTTTTGAAAATCGTCGCGCTGGTGTCGGACGACCCTATTCGGCGGGTGGACAGGAGCCCACTCACGAAGGTGTGCCGCCAGCAACTGATGGACAATGGGCAAAAAACGATCCTGATGCCGCGACGCCGTCGGTTGATATCCCCGTTGAGCCCACGTCCGACATCATCGTTCCAAGGTCGGCTTTTGACGCGTGGCCCGAGGATTCGGACCCCTTGGTTGACGCGATTGTTGACTATGTGAATACACTGTCAAATCAAGGACTTTTCAAACGATCCGAGATCCATGCGGTTGCTCGACAGGCCTTTCATTGCGACTACTACCTCGCTCAGGTCTTAAATGGTGGCCACGCGCAATTTGTCGGAAACACGGGGGCGTTGATTGGCGAAACCTGGGATGATGTGATTGCGGCTTTGTTGGCGATAGGCGAGGAAAATCACCTTCTTTTGGCGCACGCCGGGCAAAAGTGGGTGCAAGAAAACCCTGAACTGGCCAAACAGCAAACCGGATTTGACGGTGGCATTGATCCGGCTTTGGCGAAATTGGACAAGCCGTTCTACCTTCTCAATACAAAATCTCCGTTGCGTCCAAAAATAGCGGAATGGTTGGCCATGCATCCCGATTTGATCGTGGTTGAGGATGACGAGCTACAAGGTGAAATGCAAAACCTGATTGACGCGCACCCGCTGTTGCAGCATCGCAAGGCAATTTTGACCTGCGCCGGGGTGACCGGACAGCTGTCCAATCCGTTGCAGGTTGGCGTTTCAATGGCCTGCGGGCGCGTTGTGCCGCCTGACTTCTTGGTCCGGCTGGAAAATGGCAGCTACAAGTCGGTCGAAGGTGAAATGAAGATGACCTTCTCGGTCAAAACGTTAAGCGGGACATGTTTTGCGACTCCGGTCGAAGGGCAAGGCGTGACGTTGTATGAATGCACTCAGCACGATAATTCGCACCTGCCAGAGAACAGGTTTGATGCGACTTTGGACGATATCCAAGCCTATCGTCCGGCCGAAATCGGTCGGCAACTGTCCCATGTTCCCCAAGAAGAGTTTTTGGAAGCGATCGCCCTGATGACCCAATTGCGGGCCGGAGAAGCGATCCATTTGCTTTCCACCCGGTTGGGACAAAATGAAGTGCCGGCGTTAACCATTCTAAAGGTTGGGTGTTTGCCAAACGGGCAAGACGCGTTGATCTGTGGGCATTTCGTTAAGGGGCGCGTGTTGGTCTATAAAGTCACAGCACAAGAGGCGACCTGTGAGCTAACTGGCGAGGACGTTCAGGAACTTGCGCGGGTTTCTCGGGCGGAAATAACCTTCCACGCGCAGAGCCATGCGATAGAGGTATTGCGCTAACGTAACGGGCCGAAACAAATCCGCACTGGTTCTGCAGCGCAGCAAATGATACACCCGCGCGAAATATTCTTGCGTGGAGGACGCGGATATGAGCGCGACAGCAAAGAAACGGGCCCCAATGCCCGACGATATTCGGGCCCGCAAAGGCGGCGAGCCTTTGGTCAGCCTAACAGCGTATACAACGCAAATGGCCGAACTGATGGACGCCCATTGCGACTTTGTCCTTGTTGGGGACAGTGTTGGCATGGTTTTGCACGGGTTGCCGTCGACATTGGGTGTGACCATGGAGATGATGATCCTGCATGGTCAAGCCGTGGCCCGCGGGCTTCGCAGCGCCATGATGGTCGTCGACATGCCGTTTGGGTCCTATGAGGAAAGCCCCGAACAGGCCTTTCGCAACGCGGCACGTATAATGTCAGAGACCGGTGCCGCCGCCGTCAAGCTTGAAGGCGGCGTAACCATGGCAGACACCATCGCGTTTTTGGTGGCGCGAGGCATTCCAGTGATGGCGCATGTTGGGCTGACGCCACAGTCTATTAACACGCTTGGCGGCTACAAAGTTCAAGGGCGCGGCGACGCCGGTGACGCCTTGATGGCGGATAGCAAAGCGGTGGCCGACGCGGGGGCCTTTGCCGTTGTCTTGGAAAAAGTACCGGCAAGTCTTGCAGATGAAGTGACGGCCGAGATCGACATCCCTACAATCGGGATCGGCGCGTCGGCGGGATGTGACGGGCAAATCTTGGTGGTGGATGACATGATCGGGTTGTTCACGGCCTTTAAGGCGAAGTTCGTTAAACGCTATGCCAATCTAGGTGAGCAAGCCGAGGCCGCTTTTGCAGAATATGCAGCAGACGTGCGCGCCCGGACGTTTCCGGCCCAAGAGCACCTTTTTGCCGATGACGCACCGCAAAAGAAGAGTGAGACAGGCAAATGATCCCGCCGATTATTCGTACCAAAGCCGAACTTCGATCCCGCGTTGCAGAGTGGAAAGCGGCCGGGGAGAGCGTGGGCGTTGTGCCGACGATGGGTGCGTTGCATCAAGGGCATCTAAGCTTGGTGCGCGCCGCGGAAGAGGCCTGTGACCGGGTTATCGTTACGATTTTTGTGAACCCGAAGCAGTTCAACAATCCCGAAGATTTGGAAAACTATCCGCGCACAGAAGAGGATGATGCCAAGAAGCTGTCTCATCACAGTGTGGATATGGTTTATGTGCCAAACCCCGAGGAAATCTATCCGGATGGTTTTGCGACCAATGTGTCGGTGTCTGGCTTGACGGATGTATTATGTGGCGCGCATCGGCCCGGTCACTTTGATGGTGTGGCGACGGTTGTGACCAAGTTGTTCACCCAAACGCGGGCGGATCAGGCGTTTTTTGGCGAAAAAGATTTTCAGCAATTGCAGGTGGTGACGCGGCTGGCGGCTGATCTCGATTTGATGACCGAGGTTGTCGGGTGCCCGACCATTCGTGAAGAGGATGGTTTGGCGATGTCGTCGCGAAATTTGTTGCTCTCGGACAGAGCGCGGATCAAGGCCCCCGCCTTGGGAGACGCGATGGAGGCCATGGCCGAAGGGTTGCGGGCCGGAGGGTCAGCTTCGGAATTGCGAATAGAGGCGCGCAAGCGGATTTTGGCAGCCGGGTTCACCGAGGTTGAATATCTGGATTTGCGTGCCTGCGATGATCTTTCGACGCTGGACAAACCCGAACGCCCGGCGCGATTGCTGGCGGCTGCGTGGTTGGCCGGGGTGCGTTTGATCGACAATATTGCTGTTTGAGCGGATGGCGGGGACGCTGTTTCAGCAAGCTGAAAGACGCCCCACCCGCCATCCCGCAGACCGATCGTTCAAACGGCACGTTCAAGATGTGAGCAAGAGCTTTTGCAAGCTGCGGGCCATGACCCGTGTGCTGTCGAGCATGTCTTTTACGGCAATGAATTCATCAGGTTTATGGGCCATTTCAAGATCACCCGGCCCATAGGCGATGCAATTCTTGAGCTTGCCGATCCGATCAATGTGCTTTTGGTCATAGCTCCCCGGTGAGGCGACATAATCCGGGTCTTGCCCCAAAACGTCGCGGATCGCCGCGTGAACCGTTGTGACAACCGGTGCATCTTTGGCCGTCATGGATGGGATCACTCGGTTGATTTCGCGCAGGTCATAGTCAAATCCGGGGCGGGTTGATTTTAGGTCTTCCAGGAGGTCAATGACCTCGGTTTGTGTTGCCTCCAGCCCTTCTTCGATCAAAAACCGCCGGTCTATGACAATCCGACAGCTATCAGGCACGCAATGTGCCGGAAGGCCGGTGTAGTCGGCGGGTTGTTCGGGTTGGCCGCCGTGAATCGAATTGATGTTCATCGTTGATTGCCGCGCACCGTCAGGAATAACCGGCATATCGGTGTGGCGGGCCGCCATTGCCGGGAAAAGCTTGTCTTCAAAGGCATCCAGAACCGCGCCCATGTGACGGACGGCGCAATCACCAAGGAAAGGCATGCAGCCATGGGCAATTTCACCCTTGGTTTCAATTTCGGCCCACCATCCGCCGCGATGTCCAAGGCAAATCCGATCATGACCTAAAGGTTCGGGGATAATAACGTGCTGCACGCGCGCCGGATCAAAGAAACCATTTTCTGCGAGATAGGCGACGCCACCATAGCCGCCAGACTCCTCATCGGCGGTGCCGCTGATTTCTATGGCCCCAGCGTAATTTGGATGTTCTTCGATGAAAGCTTCGGCGGCGATGATGGATGATGCCAAGCCGCCTTTCATGTCACAGGCCCCGCGCCCATAAATCAGATCGCCCTCAAGCGCGCCGCCAAACGGGTCACGGGTCCAGCCATGGCCCACCTCGACCACGTCGGTGTGGGAGTTAAAGTGCACGCATTCGCCGGTTTTCGGCCCTTCGCGTCGGGCGATGATGTTCCAACGCGGATAGCGATCGCTATCGCCGGGAGCCCCTTGGGCGCGGACAAGCGAGCAACTAAACCCGCGTGTTTCAAGGCGTTTGGCCAGATATTCACAGATGTCGCGGTAGTTTTCACCCGGCGGGTTGAGCGTCGGAATGCGGATCAAATCCTGAGTCAGGGCGATCAAATCATCGCGCTTGTCGTCAATCCGTTTGAAAATACCATCGTCCATAGGTGCCTCCGTGCGCGGAGTGTTCACCCAATGCGTGTTTTGTGCAAGGGGTTAGGGCACTTGCAATAGCGGTGCCGACCCAAGTGGGATCAAACCAAGAGACATCTGCCCATCAATTAACCTGAGTGGCAAGTCGAGCGTATCGGAGCGACCCTTGAGACCGGCAACGACAGTCAGGCCTTGGACCAGTTTTTCAGTCACGCTTCCGGGCAATTGTTGTCCGACACGGGCCTGTTCCAAGGCATCCTGCCAATTCACTGCCCGCAGGGTGAGTTCCCCAGACGCGCGACCTTGGGTATCGACATCAAGGTGTCCCGCCAAGTTCAGGTTCAGTGATGCCAGTTGATAAGACATCAAGGACACATCAATTTTTGAGGGTTGGGGCCGACCGTCTTTTAGCGTCGACATGGCCCAATCCTTGTCAAACGTGATGCGGGAGTTGATTTGGGTGTCGTCAACACGGCCCTCGGACAAAGGGGTCAATCGGCCTTCGGCGCGGGCGATGGATTTGGCAACAAAGGCAAACTGGTAGAGCTGATCCTCTTGCCTGAGCAGGGCGGCGTTGGTGTCTGCAAGCGCCGTTCCCCCCCAATTCAAAACAGTGGCTTCTGCGTTGACGCGATCAATGCGGTCGCCGTCCATGAACACCACACTGGCGCGAAGGCCTTCGCTGGTGATGGTGTGAGTGCCGTTGCGGGTTGTAACGGTTTGCAAGTCCGGAAAGATCAGAATGCGGTGATCCGGCTTGTAGCTTAGGGACAGGATTTGAAAAAACGGCGCTTCCCAGAGGATGTTGGTATCGGGATTGGCAAGGGACAGATCCTCGAACGTCATGTCCAAGCGATTGGGAAACCCACCGACCGAAAAGTCGGCGTATGTTGCGACCCAGCCATCCTGACGGCGATCTTCAAACCATGTTTCAACTTGGCCGCGTAGGGTCTGCGCCTGAAGAAACCACCAACCGGCCCACCCAAAGGCAGCCAAAATCACGATCATGATCAGCCGTTTCATTGCTGGCCCCTTTTCCTAACCTGCTTGATGGTGTTTACAGCCCGGAGTGAATAAGGACCAGACCATGACACTTTGGGTATTTGGATACGCGTCGCTTTTGTGGAACCCTGGGTTTGAGGTGGTGGAAAGCCAACCGGCCCGGTTGAATGGCTATGCGCGTAGCTTTTGCATGTATTCGATCCACCATCGCGGTAGCGAAGAAAAACCGGGGCTGGTTTTAGCGCTAGACGAACATGACACCGCGGAATGCGATGGCTTGGCCCTGCGCGCCGCGCCGGGTACCGAGGAAAGCGCTCTGGAGTATTTACGTGAACGCGAGCTGGTGTCCGCCGCATATTTGGAGCGCATGTTGCAGGTGCAATTGGGCGACGGGCGTCAGGTTGAAGCGGTGTCTTATGTGATCGACCCGGACCATGTTCAATATACCGGCGCGCTGTCATTGGAAGAACAGGCCCAGATTATTGCCCATGCCCATGGCGGGCGCGGTCCAAACTGTGACTATCTGTACAATACTGCCGCCCATTTGGACGAATTGGGTGTTCCCGATGCGGATTTGCACTGGCTGTCTGATCGGGTCAAAGCCTTGCGCGCATAAGGGCTTGGCGAAATGCACCTAAACGCTTAGGCTCTGCTCAAACAGAACAACGTGTCAGGTGTCCGATGGACCAGCCCGACCTCGAGGCCGAGCCGCATTTCTCTCAACCCGTCCGTCAGGTCTTTTTGATGCTGTCGGTTTTGGGGCTGTCTATCGCCGGTGCCGTTTTGGCGCTGCCGCGGGTTTTGCCGGTATTCGAGGCCAACCCATACCTGAATGGATTTATCCTTTTTGTCTTTGTGATTGGGGTGTTGGCTTGTTTTTGGCAAGTCGCGCAACTGATCACCTCGGTGCGTTGGATTCTGAACTTCGCCCGACCAGGCGATCAAGGCATGCGGGCCAAAGCGCCGCAACTTCTTGCGCCCTTGGCGACATTGCTTGGGCGGCATGATCGTCGGATGCAAATCAACACCACCTCGACCCGGTCAATTTTGGATTCTGTTGCCACCCGGATCGACGAAGCCCGTGAAATCACCCGCTATATCGTGTCTTTGCTGATCTTCTTGGGCCTGCTCGGCACATTCTACGGTCTGGCAACCACGGTTCCGGCTTTGGTCGACACGATCCGCGGACTTGCCCCGCAAGAGGGCGAAGAAGGCGTTGCGGTTTTCAATCGCTTGATGACAGGTCTTGAAAGTCAATTGGGCGGCATGGGCGTTGCTTTTGCCTCGTCTTTGTTGGGCTTGGCCTGTTCTTTGATAGTTGGTTTGTTGGAACTCTTTGCAGGTCATGGCCAAAATAGGTTTTATCGTGAGCTAGAAGAATGGCTTAGCTCGATCACCAAAATCGGCTTTTCCTCGGGTGAAGGCGACGGCCCTGACCTTGGGGCCGCCGGTTTGGTTTTGGACCAAATGGCCGAGCAAATGGAACGTTTGCAGTTGCTTTTCGCGCGCTCGGAACAGGGGCGGGCGGATGTTGACAACCGGCTTGCCCAGCTTGCGGATTCGCTTGAACGGTTGACCGAACGCATCGAAGCCACCGCACCCACCGCAAATTCGATGGCGCGCATCGCCGAAGGCCAAGAGCTTTTGGCCGAAGCGATCCGAGAGAAAGAAAGCAGCGAAGGCTTGGATGCCGAAAGCCGCATGAGGCTCCGTTCGATTGACGTGCAAATGCTGCGCATCCTCGAAGAGATAGCCGCCGGCCGTCAGGAAAGCATGGCCGAATTGCGCACCGATTTGGCGGCACTTGGCCGAAAATTGGCGCAAACCCCACGTAGCCGTTTGGGCGAGGACTAAGCCATGGCGCTGTCCCGTCGCACTGGTGCCCGGTTACAGGCCTCGATCTGGCCGGGTTTTGTGGACGCGATGACCGGGCTTTTGTTGGTCCTGACCTTTGTTTTATCTATCTTTATGGCGGTTCAGTTTGTCCTGCGGGAAACGATTTCCGGGCAGGAAACGGAACTGGATTCGCTTTCCACCGAAGTCGCGGCCTTGGCGCAGGCGTTGGGGTTGCAAGAACGGCGCAACACCGCGTTGACCAATGAAATGGGTGAACTTCAGGCGACGTTGAATGACAACGAAACGCGGTTAACCGAGCAAGCCCAGATCATCGCATCGCTATCTGCTACGCGTGATCGCCAAGCCGCGGATCTCGCAGCGGCGGCGACGCGCATTGCCAGTTTCGAGGAACAAGTGGCCGCACTCCTGTCCGAACGGGATGATTTGTCGGCCGAGTTGGGCAAAGCGCGCGGGGAGATTGACGCCCAAGCCGAGGCAGCCTTGCTTGCTGCTGCTAAACGCGAAGCGTTGGAGGCCGTGCTCGCCGATCTTCAGGCCAAAAGTGCAGAGCAGGAATTGCAGATCGGTGCCTTGACTGGCGAGTTGAGTGAAGCGCAGGAGGCGCTGAGCGGGGAAGAGGCGCAAAAGCTGGCCGAGGCGCAGGCCGCAGAACTGTTGCGCAAACGGCTTGAAGACGCGGATGCGGAGCTGACTGCTATGACCTTGGCATTGGAAGATGAGCGTCAAAAGGCAGAAGACACCTTGACGCTTTTGGCGGCGGCACGCCAAGCCGAAGCAGATTTGAACGCGCAACTTGCGGCGGCGTTGATTGCTGGGCAAAGCGAAGCTCAAACATTGCAAGCTCAGCTGGACAGTGCAAACGCGGAGCTGATCCGTCTTGAAACCGCCCTTGGCGAGGTCCGCGATCAAGGGGCCGATGCGGGCAAACGATTGACCGCTCTGCAAGAGGAGCTGGCCGCAGAACGAGCTGCGCGGCAACAGGCCGAAGCGGCTTTGAGTGATGAGGAAAAGGCGCGTAGTGATGCCGAAGGTGCATTGGCCAAAGCGCAGCAGTCGGCAGATGCCACTGATACGCGCCTGTCAGATTTGTCGGCTAAACTGGCCGCTGCGTTGGCGGGGCTGGCCGAAGCCGACAGTCTTAGGGGCGAGTTGAGTGCTTTGCGAGACACAAATAGCGAGTTGAGCACGTCGTTGGCGCTGGCAACACAACAAAGCGAGGATGCCGCAGCGGCACTTGCGAATGTGCAAAGCGAACGGAGCGCGCTGGAAGCCGCCGCAGCGGATGCACAGGCTCAATTGGCCGCTGCCCAGACCGGTTTAGAGGATTTGGAAGCCCAGTCAGCAGACCTTGCGGCCCGACTTGGGGCTGCACGGGAGCGCGGTGATTTGGGCGATGAACGATTGGCAGATTTGCAGGGCCAAGCGGCAGAGTTGCAGGTGCAACTTGAAGCATCTGAAAAACGCTCTGGTGATCGCCAGCTTCGAATTGATGCGCTTGCAAATGAAAACGAGGAGCTTTCGGCGCAATTGGGGTCATTGAGCGCGCAGGCCGCGGATCAGGCGGAATTGATTGGTGCGAGAAACCGTGCCGATCGCCTTGAGGCGGAACTGGCAGCTGCGACGGCACGCGACACCGACCGGGATGCTGTGATTTCTGGCCTGCGCCAAGCTTTGGCGGTTGCCGAGGCCCGAGCCTTGGAGCAAGAGGACGATAGCCGGTCCTTGGAAGAACGTCTCGCTGCGGCTTTGGCCGCACGGCTTGAGGCTCAGGGGTCCGCCGAAGATGTTCGTGCCAAGTTGATTGCCGCCTTGGCTGCCCAAAAGGCAGCCGAAGCCGAGCTTGATACGCAATTGTCGGACGCTGAGCAAAAGCAGGCTTTGTTGTCGCAAGCGCGTACGGAACTGGCTCAAAATCAGGAGCGGGCGAGTGTTGCTGAGAAGCAAGCAGAGCTTCTGAACCAACAAGTTGCGGCATTGCGCCAGCAATTGGGCGAGCTTCAGGCGCTTTTGGACGACGCCAAAGTTCGCGATATCGAGGCGCAGGTGCAATTGCAAAATCTCGGGTCCGATCTAAACGCGGCGGTGGCGCGCTTGGCGGCGGAGGAACGTAGGCGTCGCAAGCTAGAAGAAGCGGAGCGCAAACGTCTTGAGGAGGAAAAGAAGGACCTTGAACGCTATCGCTCTGAATTCTTTGGCCGTTTGCGCGATGTTGTTGGTGCCCGAGAAGGGGTTCGGATCGAAGGCGATAGGTTTGTGTTTTCGTCCGAGGTTCTCTTCCCGCCCGGAGAAACGGAATTGTCCGCCTTGGGCAAACGTGAGATTTCAAAGGTTGCCAACGTCCTGCGCGCCATCGCGAGCGATATTCCAGATGGGATTGATTGGGTCATTCGAGTCGATGGCCACACAGATAATGTTCAGGTTCGTCCGGGCGCGGCCTTTGCGGACAATTGGGAGCTCAGTCAAGCACGCGCTTTGTCTGTTGTGCGTGTTCTGATCGATTCCTACGGCATCCCGCCACAGCGCTTGGCAGCGAATGGGTTTGGGGAGTTTCAGCCGGTCAATCCGGAAAACTCGGCCGAGGCGCGCGCGCAAAACCGCCGGATTGAGCTTAAATTGACCGAACGGTAGAGATTATTCGATGGTGATATGTGCAAAGCGATGGGCAATAATCTTGCCCTTGCGAAGAAGCGTGGCTTCGCCAAGGTAGTCACCTTTTGCCCAACCCGCGCTTGGGGCTTTGCGGCCAAACGCCCGCATTTGGCTCACTTTTGGTTGCTTGAGCACCATGTCATGGTTGAAAACCTCACCCTCGGGGCCGGTAACTAGAAACTGCAAAACATCGCCGTGCTCGGCATGTCCTGCATGCATGTAGATCACGATTGGGCGCGTCGGTTTACCGGTGTCCAACCGCGCAGATCCGTTTCGGACGCTGTTTAGGTTAGGGACATGGTCGGCAAAGCCTGCTGTCAAAATGCCGGTCCGCACATATTGGATTGGGTCGGCCCACATCGAGTCCGTTTCAATTTGACAGCTATCCAGCGGGCCGGGTTGAAAGGGGTCGATTAATGTCTTGCCCTGATACAATGAGAAGTGCAGGTGAGGATGATTGGTTTGACCGGATAGGCCGACCAACCCCAACACATCACCGGTTTCGACGATGTCGCCAGGCTGTTTTGTGACTGACCCCAGCCGTAGATGACAGTATTGGCTGACCCAACCCTGTGCATGTTCGATGACGATCGCATTGCCACAGGCGTTTTGGCTGGTGACGCCCCGCATTTCCCGATCATCAGGCATTTCATCGCGAATGCGTAAAACGCGGCCCGGGGCGGTGGCAAAAACGGCGACGCCGGTTTTGATGTCATCAAAAGACAGAAGCGCAAAGTCGGTACCTTTGTGCCCGTCACGTGCGTTCAGGCCGCATTGGTAATCGGTTTGCACGCCTTTGGTTGGGTCGTGATCAACGTAGTCTTCAATGTAACAGGTTTCGCCAAGCGTGCAGTCCAAAGGAAAGCCCAGACGAAAATCCTCCGCCTGGGCTGATTGTGACAAAAGGGCGATTGCCCCGATTAGGGCAATGCGCATTAGTCAGCCGTCAAAAGTGGTGGCTTTTTCTTGGTGCTGATCTTGGGCTTGTCGGGCCCTTCCAAGTTCAACACCAGTTCACCGTCTTTGACTGACACTTTGACGAGGCCACCTTTCATCAGCTTTCCGAACAGTAGCTCTTCGGCGAGTGGCTTTTTGATGTATTCTTGGATGACACGTCCGAGCGGACGGGCCCCCATTTTGTCGTCATACCCCTTGTCCGACAGCCATTCAGCCGCAGGCCGGGTTAGTTCAATGCTTACGCCGCGATCCATGAGTTGCGCTTCGAGCTGAAGCACAAACTTTTCGACCACCTGTAGAATGACTTCTTTCGGCAGTGGCTGGAAGCTAATCACAGCGTCGAGACGGTTGCGGAATTCCGGCGTAAAGGTCCGTTCGATCGCGGCGGTATCTTCGCCCTCACGACGATCCCGACCAAATCCGATAGCGGATTTCGCTTGTTCTGCGGCCCCGGCGTTGGACGTCATGATCAAGATGACATTACGGAAATCAACCGTGCGACCGTTGTGGTCAGTCAAGGTGCCGTGGTCCATGACCTGCAACAGGATGTTGTAGACATCCGGATGCGCTTTTTCCATTTCATCTAGGAGCAACACGCAATGCGGATGCTGATCAACTCCATCGGTCAACTGTCCGCCTTGATCAAACCCGACATAGCCGGGAGGCGCCCCAATCAGGCGCGAAACCGCGTGTTTTTCCATATACTCGGACATGTCAAAGCGCAGGAGTTCGACGCCAAGGTTGTCAGCCAGTTGTTTGGCGACCTCGGTTTTACCAACACCGGTTGGACCGGCAAACAGATAGTTGCCGATTGGTTTTTCAGGTTCGCGCAAACCGGCACGGGCCAGTTTGATCGCCGAGGACAGCGCATCAATGGCGTTGTCCTGACCAAAGACCACGCGTTTAAGTGTTTTCTCAAGATCTTTGAGCATTTCCGCATCGTCTTTGGAGACGTTTTTCGGAGGAATGCGCGCAATTTTTGCGACGACGGCCTCGATCTCCTTGGCGCCAATTGTCTTGCGACGTTTGCTTTCTGCAACCAAGTGCTGTGCGGCACCGGCTTCGTCGATCACGTCAATCGCCTTGTCCGGCAACTTGCGGTCATTGATATATCGCGCGGCGAGTTCAACGGCGGATTTGATCGCATCGGCCGTGTATTTAACGCTGTGATGCTCTTCGAAATAGGGTTTCAAGCCCTTGAGAATCTTGACGGCATCTTCGACCGACGGCTCGTTCACATCAATCTTTTGGAACCGACGGCTTAGAGCGCGATCTTTCTCAAAATGCTGGCGGAACTCTTTGTAGGTGGTCGAGCCCATGGTGCGCAGTTTGCCGCCCTGCAAGGCAGGTTTCAGCAGGTTAGAGGCATCCATGGCACCACCCGACGTGGCACCGGCACCGATTACAGTATGGATTTCGTCAATGAAAAGGACCGCATCAGGGTGGTCTTCTAGCTCATTAACCACCGCTTTCAGGCGCTCTTCGAAATCGCCTCGATAGCGGGTACCGGCCAGAAGAGCCCCCATATCGAGCGAATAAATCGTGGTTTTCGACAGGACCTCGGGCGTTTCTCCGGCAACGATTTTGCGCGCCAACCCCTCGGCGATGGCGGTTTTACCAACACCGGGATCACCGACCAAAAGCGGGTTGTTCTTGCGGCGGCGACATAGCACCTGAATACAACGCTCAACTTCGGAATCGCGGCCAATCAATGGGTCAATATCACCCTCACCGGCTTTGACGTTGAGATCGACACAGTATTTGGCCAGCGCGCTTTCCTTTTCGGCGCTGGATTGCTGTGGCTCAACATGAGGCGCTTCTTCTTCCTCTTCGGCACCGGTGATCGGGCGGCTTTCGCCGTATGCCGGATTTTTGGCAACGCCATGGGCGATGAAATTCACGGCGTCATAGCGCGTCATATCCTGTTCTTGCAGGAAATAGGCGGCATTGGATTCGCGTTCGGCAAAGATCGCGACCAAAACATTGGCCCCGGTAACCTCGGTCCGGCCAGAGGATTGCACATGGATCGCGGCACGTTGAATGACCCGTTGGAACGCGGCGGTTGGTACCGCCTCAGAGCCTTCGATGTCAGTGACAAGGTTCGACAGATCCTCATCCACGAACTCAACCAATGTGGTGCGAAGCTCTTCTGTGTCGACGGAACACGCCTTCATCACGCGGGCCGCATCCGGTTCGTCAATCAGCGCCAATAGCAAATGTTCCAGCGTGGCGAACTCATGGCTGCGCGAATTGGCCAAGGCCAAAGCTGCGTGGATTGCCTGCTCAAGCGTATTCGAGAATGAAGGCACGAGGGTGCTCCTCTTGTTTTAAGCGCTGTCGTTGACCGCCAGCATGTCTTCTTAAGGTTAAAGTTTGGTCGATTACCGCCAAGCTTCAAGTTTTTTCTGCCCAAAAGCGGTTCACTTTCCACCGCATTCCCGTAACCGGGCGTGATTTCCGCTAAAATTGGTCCTTGCGGGCGCGAATTTCGGCGAAGACCTCGGCATCGGTGGCGTCTTCCATGTTCAACCCTTTGCGAATTGCCGGATCAGAGGCGCGCAAAAACGGGTTTGTTGCCAATTCCAGTGCCAAAGGCACCTGCGCTGTGGGGCGATTTTCAGCGCGTGCTGTTTCGATATCTTGGACTCGGGAGATAAGCTGCGCATTCTCAGGGTCAATAGTCAGCGCAAATTTCGCGTTGGATGCGGTGTATTCGTGGCCAGAGTAAACCATGGTTTCCGGCGGCAACGCGGCGAGCTTTTTCATGCTTTCCCACATCATGTCGGCGGTCCCTTCGAACAAGCGACCACAGCCCAAGGCCATAAGACTATCGGCGGTGAAAACCGCGCCGCCTTTGGGATAGTAAAACGCCACATGCCCCAATGTGTGACCGGGAACAGAGATGACTTGGCACAGCCCCTCATCCTTGCCACCGGAAAAACCGTCGGGCAGGGCGAAATCAAGTTTGGGCAATTGGTCTTCTTCATCCTTCGGGCCCATGACCATACAGTTGTATTTGGCTTTGAGCGCATCGACCGCTTGAACGTGGTCCCAATGATGGTGGGTCAACATGATCACGCCGGGCGTCCAGCCGCGCGCCTCAAGGGCGGCGATGATGGGCTCGGCCTCGGGGGCATCAATAACCGCGACACCATCTGGCCCGTTCACCAAATAGGCATAGTTGTCTTCAAGGCAGGGCACGGTGACAACTTCAAAGGGCATGGTCTTTCCTCGCGGGCAATGACAAACTAACCCCAGAGTGACGCATCCGCCACTGGGCTTCAATGGGGCTGACATGCATCTGGACGTACAAGTTTTGCGGGATTTCTATTATCGCAGCGCGCTAGGGCGGGCCGCGCAGAAAATCATTCGCAACCAAGTGTTGGACTTTTGGCCAGAGGCCAAAGGGCAAACCGTGGCCGGGTATGGGTTTGCGGTGCCTTTGTTGCGCCCGTACCTTCCGGATGCGCGGCGCGTCGTCGGGTTGATGCCCGGCCCGCAAGGGGTGATGCCATGGCCCGCTGGAATGCAAAATGTCAGCGTGTTGTGCGAAGAAACCCAATGGCCGCTGGAGACCGGGCATACGGATAAGCTGGTGTTAATGCATGGGTTGGAGACGTCGCAGAATCCGACCGAGGTCTTGGAAGAGGCGTATCGCGTGTTGGGCCCCGGTGGTCAGGCGTTATTTATTGTACCAAATCGGACCGGACTTTGGGCGCGTGCGGATCAAACGCCGTTTGGCTTTGGGCGGCCCTACACGTCGGGTCAGCTTGAGGCTCAGTTAAAGCGCCATGATTTTGTTCCCGAAGCGCATGTGTCGGTGCTATACCAACCGCCGTCCACCCGGCGGTTTTGGATGAAAACCGGGCCGTTCTGGGAAAAAACCGGTCGCGCCATTCCCGCCGTTATGGCCGGAGGAGTGATGATGGTTTTGGCGTCCAAACGCCATCCGCCGCGCCATCGCGGTGTTGGCGAAGCAGCAAGGGTGTTGAGCCCGCTGGATGTTTTGACACCAAAACCGGGCAAAGTGGCCGAGCCAGTTTGACCGCCTCAGCCAATCTGCGTGGTAACGACTACGTGGGAAATGCTGCGATCAGTCACGAGCTCCGGAGAGAAGGTTGAGTCATAGTCCATGCCCAGAGATGTGGGTTTAAGAGCGTTGAATTCACCTAGATGGATGTTTGCAAGGCCGAGACTCTTGCCTTGGATAAGGGCCAAGATGTCCGCATAGCCGTCGACTTGCTCGGGTATTTCCAACCCGTCTGAGAAACCCGTCTGAGACAAGGAACACCTCAATGTTCCAATCTTCGCGATCACCTCTGGGAGGGCTTTCGTCGGTTGTATCGGTGCGTGAATGAATAGCGATTAACTGGCCGTCGGTGTCTTCTGGGAACTCAATTTCGATCGTGTCTGAATTGCCGGCAGAAACACTTGGCGCAAGCGAAACGCTGTCAAAGCTGTGGTTGTCAGTGACCTGCATAGCAACCGTGTCGGCCACTCCATCTCCGCTCGCATCCACAAACGACGAAGACAGGCCAATGGTGATCTGATCTTCGCCGGCACCCGGTGTGATCCGTAGGCCGTCTTCGTCATATGCATTGACGCTAATCGTATCGTTCCCTGCCGTTCCGTCAAACGAAGACCCACTAGACAAAACGCCGTTGAGTAGTCATTCGGCTGTATTGATACGACTCCTACATGACCATCAACCAACAGATCAGGGCGGGCAATTGGTGTGATGCCTTCAACGATTTCATCCACCTCGATATCATAACCGGAAATCGGAGTGTCAGAGATGAATTCAGGACTTGGCAGGCGCGCATCCCAAATGCGCATCGGTTCGTCTCCGTTGTTGAAATCGTCCTCATTTGATCCGGTGCTACCGAGATCCCAAGACCCCACAAGCTGCATACCCAGATCATCAGTGATTTCGTTTAAATAGGAGTATGTTTCAACGTTGCCAAACCCTGCGCCCTCTTCGCGTGTTTCAGGGAATTTGGCACCTTCCGGCAAGAGGTAAAGATTGACTGAGTGGTCGACTTCATCCGCCTGGTTCCCCAAATTGCCCCGTTCGGGATTTGAAGTGCCACCAGCGATCCGGTTTCGTCTTCGCCGAGTTCGATGTTGACGGTTCCATCCGTATTCTCGGTCACAGTTGCCCCAAGATCAGGCTAAGGGGTGGCCACAAAAGCCGCGTCAACTTCGGCCTCAATATCCGCCAATTGGATCGTCGAGACATCAAAGGTTTCGACACCTAAAAAGACACTGGCAAAGCTGCCATCGCCTAGTTCCAACAGCAAAGTGCCATCCGAATAGGTCGGGGTGATCGGGCCGGGCAGGTTGGGGGACAGAACAAGCGTATCATCGGTAGGGTCAAATCCGAGAATGGAAGCGAGTTGAATGGGATCATCGAGCGTACCGCCAGTTAGTTCGCCCAGGGGACCCATCACTTGGAACGTGTTGATCCCCTGGCTGTCGATCAAGGTTTGTCGATAAAGCCCGGATGAATCTTCGGAAACCCCACCAGCTGTGAGGGTGTCATCGCCCTCACCACCGGAAATTGTGGTTTCGCCCGTTGCCACCAAATAATCGTCGCCGGAACCGCCTCCGATGTAGGTCTGTTCGGTATCCGCCTGAGGATCATCCAGCCGGATGACGTCGTTTCCGTCCTCTCCGAAAACAAACTCTGTTGGGCCAACGTCAATGGTGTCATCGCCGGTTCCGCCATGAATGGCCACTGACGCAACATCATAGATCAGATCGTCACCTTCGCCGCCTTCGACCAAACGCACAGGGTTATTTTCGGTTCCGGTTATCGTATCGTCGCCAGCAAGCCCGTTGGTCACGGTTCCAGCCGCAACAAGTGCATCGGCATTATCTGTTGCAGGGGGCGGTGGGTCATAGGGGAAACCCTCTGACGGATCAAATTGTCCTATGTCGTCTCCTAGGGGGGCGTAATAGGCGACCGGCTGATCGGACAAAATCTCCGGTATAGGGATATGCGTATCAAACGCTTCGAAGCGGTCCATCGGGTCAGTCTGTTCAGCCCTTAGAAAGCCCTCGTTTCCCAAGTCAAAGGCGTCAAGAACCGACGCGCCTTGAGCGCTAAGGTAATCGGTAAACTCATCGTCTTCTGAGGTCAAAAAATCTTGGTATTCGTNNACTAGGAACAACGTGGCCGTATGTTCGCTTGCAGAAGAGTGCCCCGAATTTGTTGGATAGGGAACGTATTGTTCGTCCGTGACAATGGTCACCAACGATCCGGTTTCGTCTTCCCCCAACTCGACTGTTACGCTGCCATCTTCGTTTTGGGATAGCGTGGCTCCGGTGTCAGGCTCTTCTGGAAGCTCCGGCACCTCGGGAACATCAGGGATGTCTGGACTGTTTGAATCGCCATCTGATCCGTCGTCTGACTCACTTGAAAAGGCCTAGGCCAAAAGCCCCGCCATCACCAAACCCAATATCGCTAAATACACTATCTCACTCCATTTTACGCGCCCACGGCCGCATACCTGCCGTCAACGTCGGCGGTTACATCGCTAAATATGATCGTGCTGGGGTCAAAGGTTTCAACATCGCTCAATAGGATTTGTAGGGTCGAACCGTCGGCATAGCTTAGGGTCACATTCGACCCGACAAACGCGACAGCCGTCGGCGTGCCAAGGGTTGTATCGATGATCAATGTATCTTCGGCGGCGTCAAAATCGGCGATCGTCGCAATACGGAGCGGATCGTCTGCGCTAGACGACGGGAGATCGGTCGGCAGTTGGACTTGGAAAGTGTCCGAGCCCTCACCACCCGTTGTGTATGCCCCAAAGACGGCCTCGTCACTGTCATACAGCGTGGTTATCGTGTCGT
This sequence comes from Pelagimonas sp., assembly GCF_058892305.1. Classification (NCBI taxonomy): domain Bacteria; kingdom Pseudomonadati; phylum Pseudomonadota; class Alphaproteobacteria; order Rhodobacterales; family Roseobacteraceae; genus Pelagimonas; species Pelagimonas sp. Next base: position 44,376 of record NZ_JBZXVN010000011.1, on the reverse strand, counting down.
CGCCGTCACCGCCGATTACTTGCGCATCGCCGTTGGTTGCGATGTAGTCATTGCCGGCGCCACCTACAATAAGGGTTTCATCGAAGGATCGGCCTAGAACAACATCGTCACCGTCGCCAGCCTGCACATAGAATGGTTGGTCAATCGTGATCGTGTCATTGCCGCTGCCGCCATCTATCACGCCGATTTGGCCGCCATTTATGACGTCATCCCCGGCCTCACCTTCAAGAATGAAGCCATTTGGAGCATCAATGGTATCGTTGCCCTCGCCACCGGAAATGCGGGCAGAGCCACCGGTCAGCAGATCATCGCCGCTCGTGCCTTCTTGAGGCAGGCTATAGGGGATGTCTTGGACAGAGGTTGTTTCATAGAAGCGCCCAACATAAATGTTGTCGTCTGAGTCACTTGGCATAGACACAAAGACGGAATGCACATTGGCCTCCGAATGAAGTGTCGGCGGTGCGATACGTGTATCGCTGTAACGATCTTCGGGAAGCTCTAGATAATCGCTGACAACCGAGCCGAGGTTCCATTCGCCAAGATAGGTCAAGTCGAGGTGGCTATACATGTTGTCAGGATAAAGGCGGCCGTCTTCAGCAATTTGTTCGTCAGGGAAATCCGCGTAGGATGACGGAAGATCGGTGCCTTCGGGCGCATAGTAAAGGTGCATCTCATAGGCTTCGTAGTCACCGCCCGCACCGCGTATTGGGTAGGTGGCTTCGACAACAGCCGCAAAGACAGAGCCCGTATCACCCTCTGGCAGCTCGATGGTAATTGACCCATCTTCGTTTTTGGTGGCTGTGGGTTCGAGAACAGGCACATTGGCAAATGTTTCATCGACGTCTGCTTCGACATCCGCATAGGTGATTGAATTGACATCAAAACTCTCAACGCCAAGGGCGACGCTGGCGAAACTGCCATCACCCAGTTCGAGCAACACAGAGCCCTCGGCATAGGTGGCCGAGATTGGGCCAGGAAGGTTTGAGGAAAGCACAAGCGTGTCTTCGGCGGCGTCAAAATCGGTGATCGTGGCCAAATGCAATGGATCATCCGGCGTTCCGCCATACACGCCATCATCCGAAGCCATCACCTGGAAGGTGTCGGCACCCGCACCACCCGTCATGGTTGGGGCCGCTCGATGCGAAAGGTTGCCAGACTGGGTCGAGGACAAGGTATCGTCACCGTTACCCCCTTCTGCAAGTGTTTGACCAGAGGTCACAATATAGTCGTCGCCGCCATCGCCCCGGGCGGTCAAGGTCATGGCGTCTCGGTCGGGATCATTCAGACGCATCACATCGTCGCCATCACCCCCCAAAATGAACTCAGAACCTTCGGCAATGATCGTGTCGTTGTCGTCGCCACCACGAATAATCGTAGACCCATCCGAAATTATAAGATCGTCGCCCTCGCCACCCCTAATATCTCCGGCTCGACCGGAAATGCTATCATCGCCTGCAAAGCCCGATGTGGCAGTGCCACGCGCTGCCAGAACATCGTCGCCGTCCGTTCCGTGGGTGGGCGTGACATAGGGGGCATCCTCCGGGCCGTCAAAAGTTGGAAGATCAGAGAGCACCGCTTCTGAGTCACCGCCATCGACATAGGTGATTTCTGAGGATGAGATCAGCGTGGGAAGGGCAACTCGGGTGTCCCAAAAGCTTGAAACGCCCCCGTCCTGACTTCTGTCAATATCTCCAACATCCCCAAGGTCAAATTCCTCGATTAATGTCAGGCCATATATTGCGGCCGTTTCATCGCCGGAGACCGGTTCGTCCCGGTCTGCGTTAAATGCGTAATAGTCGTCCCAATATTCTTGCTGACTTTCGGGAAGGTCGGTCCCCTGTGGTACGAGATATAGCCTCAAGGAATGAGAATTCTCGAAAGAACAGCAAGCATTGGTGGGGATGCTTTCCTCGGTGGAATGAACCGCAACAAGGCTTCCGGTTTCGTCTTCGCCAAGTTCGACCGTGAAAGTCCCGTCCTGATTTGCCGTGATAGATGCACCAAGATCAAGTTCATCATCGGGGTCGACTGGCGGATCTACTGGGTCAGGCAGTGAATCTTGGGGGGCGTTGTTATCCGCATCGCTGTCCGAATCGTCGCCCACCATTGCAGCAAGCAAGCCAACCATTGCCAAACCTAGAAGTGCCAAAAACATCGAAATCGCCCTTTACCAAATTCCAAATCACGTCACAGAACGGCGGTATGTCGGTTCGTGCGCAATCTGCACTATCCCAGCCTCACGTCATCAATTGCCATTTTGACGAGAGTAAGTTGTGAAAACGCAAGTTATGCGGATTTATTCCTGTTTTCACCCAAGTTTTCAAGGGGTGTGACGTTACTTGGCGTCTGCGGAGGCAATGCCAGCGCAATACCGGTTATTGTTTCCCGTCGTCATTGTCGTGAGGCGTTTTGCTTAGGTGCAAAAACGCGGTTTTCGAGGGGCCAAAGGGGGGATTCTCTCAAAAATATCGAAAATAGATGCATCTTGAAGGCGCGCACAAAGTCGCACTTTTGCCCAAGTCCCTGTTTTACATGGGTTTAGCCCTAAAGTTAAAAATACCTTAGCATGTTGCTAGGTGCGAATAGCTCTGCTACATCCGCGTCGATTTATGTCTCTTGGAGCATTTCAAGAGTTCGACTTGCCCTCGGATGCGCCGGATCCCCGTCGCGTCACGGGGGCTGAATATCGAAAGGGTGGACGTGTCAGAATCTGCATCGATTTCCTCCGGCATCGCCGTGCGCTATGCCACCGCCATCTTCGAGATTGTTCAGGAGAATAAGAATCTCCCCAAGCTCGAAGCCAACCTTGATGATCTATCGGCTGCGCTGGACAACAGCGCCGACCTGCGCGAATTGATTTCGTCGCCGGTTTTCAGCCGTGAAGAGCAAGGCCAGGCGGTGTCGGCAATTGCCAATAAGATGGGCCTTATCCCGGCCGTCACCAACGCGCTGGGCCTGATGGCCCAAAAGCGCCGCTTGTTTGTTCTGCCTCAGCTGATCGCCGTTCTGCGCGATATGCTGGCAGAAGAAAAAGGCGAAGTAACCGCAGACGTCGCATCAGCCACCGCGCTGAGCGATGCTCAGGCAGCCAAACTCGCCGAGACGCTCAAAGCCTCCGTTGGCAAGGACGTCAAAATCAATGCGACCGTCGATGAAAGCCTCATTGGCGGTCTTGTCGTTAAGGTGGGCTCGAAGATGATCGACACGTCGATCCGCTCCAAGCTCAACTCCCTCCAGAATGCAATGAAAGAGGTCGGATAAATGGGTATCCAAGCAGCAGAAATTTCTGCGATCCTAAAGGACCAGATCAAGAACTTTGGCCAAGATGCCGAAGTTGCTGAGGTTGGTCGTGTGCTTTCCGTGGGGGACGGTATTGCCCGTGTCCACGGTCTGGACAACATCCAGGCCGGTGAAATGGTCGAATTCCCCGGTGGTATCATGGGCATGGCCCTGAACCTCGAAACCGACAACGTCGGTATCGTTATCTTCGGGTCCGACCGTGACATCAAAGAAGGCGACACCGTTAAGCGTACGAACTCCATTGTGGACGTTCCTGCCGGTGACGAGCTTCTTGGTCGCGTTGTTGACGGTCTGGGTAACCCGATCGACGGCAAAGGCCCTATCGGCACATCTGAGCGCCGCATCGCGGACCAGAAAGCCCCAGGCATCATCCCACGTAAATCGGTTCACGAACCGATGGCGACTGGCCTCAAAGCCGTTGACGCGATGATCCCAATTGGCCGTGGCCAGCGTGAGCTGATCATTGGTGACCGTCAGACCGGTAAAACAGCCGTTGCTCTGGATGCGATCCTGAACCAGAAATCATACAACGACGCCGCTGGCGACGACGAAAACAAGAAGCTGTACTGCATCTATGTTGCCGTTGGTCAGAAACGTTCGACTGTTGCTCAGCTGGTGAAAAAGCTGGAAGAGACCGGCGCGATTGACTACTCGATCGTTGTTGCCGCGACCGCGTCCGACCCAGCGCCTATGCAGTTCCTGGCACCCTATGCCGCGACCGCGATGGCCGAGCACTTCCGTGACAATGGCCGCCACGCGCTGATCATCTATGATGATCTCTCCAAGCAGGCTGTGTCTTATCGTCAGATGTCGCTGCTTCTGCGTCGTCCACCCGGACGTGAAGCCTATCCTGGTGACGTTTTCTATCTCCACTCGCGCCTGCTGGAACGTTCGGCCAAGCTGAACGAAGACAACGGTTCCGGTTCTTTGACCGCTCTGCCGATCATTGAAACCCAAGGTGGTGACGTTTCCGCGTTTATTCCAACCAACGTGATTTCGATCACCGACGGTCAGATCTNNCTGTCGGTTTCGCGCGTTGGCTCCTCGGCTCAAACCAAAGCCATGTCTTCGGTTGCTGGCCCTGTTAAGCTCTCGCTGGCTCAGTACCGCGAAATGGCTGCCTTTGCGCAGTTTGGTTCCGACCTTGACGCCGCAACCCAGCAGTTGCTGGCACGTGGTGCGCGTCTGACCGAGCTGATGAAGCAGGCCCAGTACTCGCCTCTGACCAATGCTGAAATCGTCTGCACCATTTTTGCCGGTACCAATGGGTATCTGGACAAAGTGGACGTAAGCGACGTTGGCCGCTACGAAGCTGGTCTGCTGACGCATCTGCGCGGCAAACACGCTGATTTGCTGGCTGACATCACCGACAATGACCGCAAGGTTAAAGGTGAGCTTGCAGACAAGGTCAAAGCTGCGCTGGATGCTTTCGCCGCTGACTTCTCGTAAGGAGGAGAGCAGATGCCGAATCTCAAGGACCTAAAAACCAGGATCGAGTCGGTCAAATCGACCCGCAAGATCACCAAGGCTATGCAGATGGTCGCGGCAGCAAAATTGCGCCGCGCCCAGGAAGCTGCAGAAGCTGCGCGGCCCTACGCCGCGCGCTTCAACGCCGTGATGGGATCGCTGGCTGCCGGTGTTGGCACCAGTGATAGCGCCCCTCGCCTTTTGGCGGGCACAGGCAAAGACGACGTACAGCTCTTGGTGGTTATGACCGCCGAGCGTGGGCTGTGCGGGGGCTTCAACAGCTCCATCGTCAAGCTGGCGCGGACCCGGATTGAGGCGTTGTTGGCCGAAGGTAAAACAGTGAAAATTCTCACTGTTGGCAAGAAAGGCCGCGAACAGCTGAAACGTGACTACGAAGCGAACTTCGTTGGCCATGTGGACCTGTCCGAGGTCAAACGTCTTGGTTACAGCAACGCTCAGGACATCGCTCGTGATGTGCTGGCGCGCTTTGACGCTGATGAATTTGACGTGGCGACGATCTTCTTCTCGAAGTTCAACTCCGTCATCAGCCAAGACCCGACTGCGCTGCAGATCATTCCCGCTGCTTACGAAAGCACCGGCGAGGAAGGTGCTTCATCGACGCTCTATGACTATGAGCCCGATGAAGAGGCCATTCTGAATGACCTGCTGCCACGTGGTGTAGCGACACAAATCTTCTCGGGCTTGCTCGAGAATGGTGCCTCGGAACAGGGCGCCCGGATGTCGGCTATGGACAACGCAACGCGGAACGCTGGTGATATGATTGATAATCTTACCATCCAGTTCAACCGTTCGCGTCAGGCCGTCATCACGAACGAACTGATCGAAATTATCTCGGGCGCCGAGGCGCTCTAAGAATCGGAGAATAGAAATGGCTAACGCACAAGGCAAAATCACTCAGGTGATTGGCGCCGTGGTTGACGTCCAATTCGGCGACCACCTGCCTGAAATTCTGAACGCCCTGAACACAAGCAACAACGGTAAGAAACTGGTTCTGGAAGTTTCCCAGCACCTCGGCGAAGGTACCGTTCGTTGTATTGCTATGGACGCGACCGAAGGTCTCGTTCGTGGTCAGGCTGTAGAAGACACCGGCGGACCGATCTCGGTTCCCGTTGGTAACGCTACTCTGGGCCGCATCCTGAACGTTGTTGGTGAGCCGGTTGACGAAGGTGAACCTCTCAACGCAACGGAATACCGCTCCATTCACCAGCCCGCTCCTGAGTTTGACGAGCAGGCGACTGAATCCGAAGTTCTGGTTACCGGCATTAAGGTTATCGACCTGCTGGCTCCATACTCCAAGGGTGGTAAAATTGGTCTCTTCGGTGGTGCCGGTGTTGGCAAAACCGTTCTGATCATGGAACTGATTAACAACATCGCCAAAGTGCACTCGGGCTTCTCCGTATTCGCGGGTGTTGGTGAGCGTACCCGTGAAGGCAACGACCTTTACCACGAGATGATCGAATCCAACGTTATTAAGCCTGACAACCTCGAAGAATCGCAGGTTGCTCTGGTGTACGGCCAGATGAACGAACCTCCCGGTGCGCGTGCGCGTGTTGCCCTGACAGGTCTGACCCTGGCGGAACAGTTCCGGGACCAATCCGGTACCGACGTTCTGTTCTTCGTTGACAACATCTTCCGCTTTACTCAGGCGGGCTCCGAGGTTTCGGCTCTGCTCGGTCGTATTCCTTCGGCGGTGGGCTACCAGCCAACACTGGCCACCGACATGGGTGCGATGCAGGAACGGATTACATCGACCAAAAACGGTTCGATCACATCCATTCAGGCCGTTTACGTGCCTGCGGATGACCTTACCGACCCTGCGCCTGCAACCACCTTTGCTCACTTGGACGCGACAACCGTTCTGAACCGTGCGATCTCCGAGCTGGGCATCTACCCAGCGGTTGACCCGCTCGATTCGTCTTCGCGCCTGATGGACCCACAGATCGTTGGCGAGGAGCACTACAATGTTGCTCGTGATGTTCAGGGTATCCTCCAGCGCTACAAGTCGCTTCAGGACATCATCGCGATCCTCGGCATGGACGAACTGTCTGAAGAAGACAAACTGACCGTTGCCCGGGCGCGTAAGATCCAGCGTTTCCTCTCGCAGCCGTTCGACGTTGCGAAGGTCTTCACTGGCTCCGACGGTGTTCAGGTTCCTTTGGAAGATACCATCAGCTCGTTCAAAGCTGTTGTGGCCGGTGAATATGACCACCTGCCAGAAGGTGCCTTCTACATGGTTGGCGGCATTGACGAAGTGCTGGCAAAAGCCGAGAAGCTGGCTGCGGAAGCTGCCTAAGTGGCGGTGGGGTAAAACCCCACCCTACATCTTTCCTTAACCGACGGGGCCGGCGGTGCTCGCACCGCCACCCCGGAGACGGAGACATAAAAAATGGCAGACACGATGCAATTCGATCTGGTCAGCCCCGAACGTAGCCTGCTCACTGCACAGGTCACCTCGGTGCAGATCCCAGGTGCCGATGGCGACCTGACCGCGATGCCGAACCACGCTCCGCTGATCACCACCCTGCGCCCCGGCGTCCTGACTGTGGACACCGACAAAGGCGTTCAGGAATTTGTGGTCACGGGTGGCTTTGCCGAAATCGGTGAAAGCCTGTCGGTGCTGGCTGAAAAAGCGCTGCCTAAGGGCGACGTTGATCAGGCAACCTATGACGCATTGGTAGATGAGGCTCAGGCCGTCTACACCCAGACCAAAGAAGCCGGTGCTTCCGTGGATGACGCAGCCAAGCTGCTGAACGACATGGTTGCGATTGCTGGTGCTGTTGGCCTGACTGCGAAAGCCGCATCTCTGTAAAGAGCGCGATAACGCAAAGATACAAAAAGCCCCGGCGCTGAGATGCGACCGGGGCTTTTTCTTGTTCGAACTCTTCAAATCAAGGGGCTTCTGCCCTGTCATCTTGCAAAGTAAACTCCGGGGAGTGCGAGGGGCTGGCCCCTCGCTCCCGCCCTCTATTTCTTGCGCGTCGGGCGGGCGTCACCGCCTTTGCGGGGCGGGCCTAGGCGTTTGCTGGTCGACGTTGCACCCGGCTTGCCCTTTGGTTTGCCGCCGGGTTTTCCTCCGGGTTTTCCACCGGGACCTTTGGCAAAGGGTTTACCGCCCGGTTTCCCACCTGGTCCTTTGGAAAATGGCTTGTCGCCAGGTTTACCGCCGGGCTTGCCCGACCGTTTGCCATCAGGTTTGCGATCAGACTTGTCAAAGGATTTCCCACCCTCTTTCCGAGGCCCTTTGCTCGTAGGTCTCTCTGCATCATCATGACGCTCGCGTGGCTTGCGGAACTCGGCCTCGGCCGCCTGCGCTTCGCCACCCCAAACGGCTTTACCGCTTTTCTTGACATGAGGCTTTTCACGCGGCTTGTCGTCGTCGCGCTTCGGTTTGTAATCGGACTTTGGCTTGGGGCGATCATCATAGTCCCGTTTGGGCTTGCGCTCACCACGCGGTTCAAAGTCATCTCGCTCGCGAAAGGGTCTTTTGCCGCCGGGTTTCGGGCCACGCGGCCCCCCTGACGGGCGGCGCTCAAGGTCAGGTGCCTTATCGAGCTTGCGGATGGTCATGCCTTCCTCAAGTTCACCACCATCGCCAACCTTATCGAGGAAACCGGCCACTGCGGGTTGGGCCAATTCAACAAAGGTCTCTTTCTCTTGGACGCGGATCGCGCCAATCGAATCCTTGGTGATGTCACCGGCGCGACAGACCAAAGGCAACAACCAACGGGCCTCGGCACGATCCTTGCGCCCGGCGGAAACCGAGAACCACGTCGACGGTCCAAAGGGAGCGCGCTCTTTGCGTTCCTTACGCTCAGGCCGTGAATTGGGGTCGGCCAATTCCTCTGGGGCCGATTTGCGCGATTGGTACAACTTCAAATAGGCGGCGGCGATGGTTTCAGGTGCATGAAGCTCAAGAAGCTTGGCCGCGAATTCTTTGTGCTCGTCCGATGCTTCTTCGGTCCAAACTGGATCGGTCAAAAGACGCTCTTCGTCTTTGCGCATGATCTCTTCGGCACTTGGGGCTTCGACCCACTCGGCCTTGAGCTTGGCCCATTTCAATAACCGTTCGGCCTTCTTGGCGATTTTAGGCGTCACAACTAGCGCCGAAATCCCCTTTTGACCGGCGCGACCTGTCCGACCAGACCGGTGTAACAACGCTTCGGTGTTGGTAGGAAGGTCGGCGTGAATAACCAACTCCAACTTGGGCAGGTCAATACCTCGGGCCGCAACGTCTGTGGCCACACAGACGCGGGCACGTCCGTCACGCATCGCTTGCAGCGCGTGTGTCCGTTCGTTCTGTGACAGCTCCCCAGAGAGGCTCACAACCGCGAAACCACGATTGGAAAAGCGCGCGGTCAGGCGATTGACAGCGGCGCGGGTGTTGGCGAACACGATGGCTTTTTCAGCCTCGTGGTAACGCAGAATGTTGATGATGGCATGTTCTGCGTCTTGCTGGGCGGCACGCACCGCCTGATAGGTGATATCGGCGTGCTGCTCTTTGCCGGACACGGTCGAAATCCGCTCGGCATCGTTTTGGAAGTTCTTGGCCAGCTTGGCAATCATCGGCGACACAGTGGCCGAGAACATCAAGGTGCGGCGATCTTCCGGTGCCTCACCCAGCATAAATTCCAAATCTTCGCGAAAGCCAAGGTCGAGCATCTCGTCCGCTTCGTCCAGAACCACGGCCTTGAGGCCGTCCATCTGCAACGATCCACGTTCGATATGGTCGCGCAAACGCCCCGGCGTGCCGACAACAATATGTGCCCCGCGTGATAGTGCCCGGCGTTCATCGCGCATATCCATGCCCCCAACACAGGACGCGATCCAGGCTCCGGTTTTAGCGTATAGCCATGTCAACTCACGCTTGACCTGAAGCGCCAATTCGCGGGTTGGTGCAATCACCAAAGCAACCGGCGCTTCGGCGCGGCCCATATGCACAGCATCACCTAGCAGAGTTGGCGCAATCGCCAAACCAAATCCAACTGTCTTACCCGATCCGGTCTGGGCAGAGACGAGCAGATCCTTGCCTTGGAGGTCAGGGTTAGAACAGGCGGTTTGAACGTCTGTCAGGGTGTCGTAACCGCGTTCGGTTAAGGCATCTTGCAATGGGGCAATCATCAGGGAATCTTTCAGCGGAGGAGGGGGCTAAGCGCTGGCCTATATAGCGCAAAGGCCAAGATGTATATGCCAAAAGCGCCACAAGGTGAATGGCAACGCTTTTGAAACCACTCTTTGGCATTCCCTTTTAGGGGCGAAGGGCGATATACCCGTTTGACGGGAAAGGCGGACGCCCCGGCAGTAACGTAAGAGAACGACTATGCGCAAATATGTGGGCTCACTCATCGGGGTGGATCAAGGCAACGAAGAAGTCTTTTCCGATTTCGCATCGGGTGGCGACATGTGGACTGGCCATGGGGCGCGCGAGAGGCGCAAAAAGGTCAAGTTCTCGGAACCCTTCCGCAGCATTCCAACCGTTCAGGTCACCTTGTCCCTATGGGACATGGACCAAGGGGCTAATGTGCGCGCCGACATCACCGCCGACAAGATCACCGAAAAGGGCTGTGACTTGGTGTTTCGCACTTGGTCTGACACCCGTGTTGCCCGCGTCCGCATGAGCTGGACTGCGATTGGTGAAGTGGCGTCGGATGATGATTGGGAACTGTATTAAATCTAGTTTTCAACACCGTCGGCAGGAACGAGTTGACGCACAAACGCCCCCATGATGATCGGAATTTCGTCCTGGGTCAGACGACCGTGATCTTGGAGAAAGACTTCGATCTTGCGGCCGGTGTAGCGGCCCCAGGGCTCGCCTTCCTTCATGATCAGGTTCAGCTCGGACAAAACAACGGCGCGTCCATGGCAAATTGTGCATTTGCGAATGAAAAGCTGACCACTGTCTTGGATGGTCTCTAAGTGTTCCATCATTGTGTCGATTTCACTGTTTGACAATCGCCCGTGACCGGTTTGCAAGAACGTGCGAACCGGGATTTGCGTTGAATTGCCGATCAACTCTGTCCCATCGACGACAACGCTTTGACTTACAAACTCTCCGGCATGAGGAACGTGGCAGGTTCCGCATTTGCTCTCATACAAAATATGCGGATCGATCTGTTGGGCGTGGCCGGTGCTGGCCCCAAGCATTGCGGCGAAACCGAACATGGCGGCAATGGAAGGTTTCATGTTGACCTCCAACAAAAAAGGCGCGCCGCAAGTGGCGCGCCGGTCTTTGTACTGTGTCAGGTCTGGCAAACTAGGCCATGACCTCGGTCAAATCTTACAAGATACCTTCGTAGATTGGCCCGAGCACGTCGGTTTCAAACAGCGACGACACCGACGTGCCGTTCCAGATGTTCAGGATAGATTGCGCAAACAAGGGGGCCGTTGGCAGGACGCGAATATTGGCGGCGCCTTTGACGGCTTCTGTTGGCTGGATTGAATCGGTTAGAACCAGCGTTTTGAGAACCGATTTGGTGACGCGATCAACCGCAGGGCCGGACATCACACCATGCGAGATATAGGCGTGAACCTCGGTGGCGCCGTGCTCAAGGATCACCTCAGCAGCTTTGCAAAGCGTGCCGGCGGTGTCGCACATGTCGTCAACGATGATACATTTCTTGCCTTCGACATTGCCGATCACGGTCATTTCCGCGATCTCACCGGGCTTTTCGCGGCGTTTATCAACGATCGAAAGTGGCGCGTTGATGCGTTTGGCCAATTCGCGGGCCCGGGCCACGCCGCCAACATCGGGTGAGACAACCATCACGTCTTCGAGCTGACCTGCGAATTGTTTCTTGATGTCGAGCGCGAAAATCGGCGAGGCATAGAGGTTATCAACTGGAATGTCGAAAAAACCCTGAATCTGGGCGGCGTGCAGGTCCATGGTCAAGACCCGCTCGATCCCGGCTTCGGCGATCATATTGGCGACCAGCTTGGCCGTAATCGGCGTACGGGCCTTGGTACGGCGATCCTGACGGGCATAGCCGAAATAGGGCATCACGGCGGTGATCCGCGCCGCAGAGGAGCGCCGCAGCGCATCGGCCATGACCAACAACTCCATCAGGTTGTCATTGGCTGGGTTCGACGTGCTTTGCATGATATACATGTCTTCGCCGCGGACGTTTTCGAACACTTCGACGAAAACTTCGCCGTCGTTGAAACGTTCGATGCGCGCATCGACAAGGTTAACGCTCATGCCGCGATATAGCGACATGCGGCGGGCAACGGCTTCGCCCAAGGGGCGGTTGGCATTGCCTGAGATGATTTTGGGTTCAACGACAGTGGGCATGAGTGGGGCTCCGGAAGATGACGGATTCGTGACGTTGCGGTCGCCTTAACATGTGCTTAGCATTCACACCAGCAACACCATCAGGAGAAGAGCATTGGCTCATATCGATTACTATTTCACGACTCTGTCCCCATGGGCCTATCTTTGCGGTTCCAGAGTCGAAGAAATCGCCGCTAAACACGGGGCCAGCCTCACCTATAAACCTCTGGATATTGGTCAATTGTTCGGGCGGACGGGTGGCACATTGCCGAAAGATCGTCATCCAAGCCGTATGGAATATCGAATGCAAGAACTGCTCCGGGCTAAGAAAAAGACCGGCCTAGCATTGACGCCCAAGCCGGCCTTTTGGCCAACAAATGGCGCTCCGGCCTCTTATGCAATCATTGCGGCCCAAAACGCTGGTGGTGGTGATATGGGCAAGTTGGTGCAAGGTATTTTCCGAGCCTGTTGGGCCGAGGAAAAGGACATTGCCACGGATGAGGTGGTGAAATCCGCCCTCGAGGCCGCTGGTTTTGACCCCAAGCTTGCCGATAGCGGTTTGCTGACCGGGGCCGAAACATACGCCCGCAACCTCGAAGAGGCGGTGAACAATGGTGTCTTTGGGTCGCCCTTCTTTGTCGTGGACGGCGAACAACGCTTTTGGGGTCAGGATCGTTTGGACGATTTGGACGCGCATTTGGCGGGTGATCTTTGACCAAGCTGAACGTAACGCAATTTGGAAAGGGGCCTGAAACGGCCCTTTTCATGCATTGTTCTTTGGCCCATGGGGGGATGTGGAAGTCTATTGTCAGCCCCTTGGCGGACAAGGTGACCGGGTTTGCCCCGGATATGCCGGGCCACGGCCGGTCTGCGCCTTGGGATGGCCAAGGTGACGTCCATGATGCCGTGACAGCCGGTATTCGACCTCTGTTGACGGATGGGTATCATCTCGTGGGGCATAGCTTTGGCGCGACCGTTGCTTTGCGATTGGCGCTTGAGGCACCGGACAAAGTTAGGTCACTCACGATGATTGAACCGGTGCTGTTTGCCGCCGCAAAAGGCACACCTGACTATGAGAGCTACAGAGTGGCGCTGCGCCCCTATTTGGATGCGCGTGCGGTCGAGGATTGGCCGGCTATGGCCTTGGCATTTCATACCTCATGGGGCGGCGGGGCACCGTGGGACAACGTACCAAAACCGACGCAACAGGCGATTGTTGGTCTTATGCCGATGGTGGCAGCCTCAGAGGCAAGCCTGACGGAGGATTCCTGTGGTTTGTTGGCGGCGGGTCGGCTCGAAAAACTATTGATGCCGGTGACGTTTTTGCGCGGCGGGCAATCGCAGCCAGTGATGGCGCAAATCCATGCCAATCTCATGTCGCGGATTCCGCAGGCGCGTGACGTGGTAATCGAGGAGGCCGGGCATATGCTGCCAATTAGCCACCCCGCGCCGGTGAGCGAAGCCTTGGCCGCGCAATTGGCCACAGTGGCCGCCGTTTAGGCATCGAGAAGAGGGCCGGACTTGGTTGGCCCTATTTCTTTTTCCCAACTTTTGGCTCTGTGCCGTCCTTGAGACGGGCAAGATTTTCGCGGTGACGCCAAAATATAAGCAGGGTTAACAACAGCCCCATCAGGAAGAGATCGCCGCGCCCCATGAAAACCATCCAGATCGTGGTCGACAAAGCCGCCGTGAGCGCCCCAACCGATGAAATGCGCGTGACGGCAAAGGCAACCGCCCAAGTCGCACAGCATAGCAAACCCACCGGGAGGCTAATCGCCAGCACAACACCCAGATAGGTTGCGACCCCTTTGCCACCTTTGAATTTGAGCCAGACCGGATAGCAATGGCCGACGAACGCGGAAAACCCGGCGATCTGCATCGCGGATGTGTCGCCGGCTACGGCCTGTGCGATCAAAACCGCAATCGCGCCCTTGGAAGAATCCAAGATCAAAGTTGCCAGAGCGGCGGGTTTGTTACCGGTGCGCAAAACATTGGTCGCGCCGATATTGCCCGATCCGATTTTGCGCAGATCGCCAAGCCCAAGCAGCCGGGTGATCACAATCCCAAAGGGCACTGACCCCAATAGATAGCCAAAGAGCGCCCAAATCACGATGGTGGTCGGATCGGTGTTGAACATTGTCTTTTCCTTCGCTTAGGCCTCAAAGACCCGCTTGCCAGAGACCCATGTGCCAAGCACCTTGCCCTGAAGCCGCGCGCTATCAAAGGGGGTGTTTTTGGATTTCGATTTCAGTTTGAACCGATCCAGAACAAAGGGTTTGTCCGCGTCAAACAAGACCAGGTCCGCAGGTGCCCCTTTGGCCAGACGCCCGGCATCAAGCCCAAGCCGTTTGGCCGGGTTCAAAGACAAGGCGCGGAACAGGGTCGGTAGCTCAAGCTCGCCAGAATGGTAGAGACGGAGAAGAACCGGCAGCATGGTTTCAAGACCCACGGCACCGCTTGCGGCCTCTTCATAAGGAAGGCGCTTGCTCTCTTCGTCCTGCGGAGTGTGGAACGAGCCGATGATGTCAATCAACCCGTCGCGCACCGCCGCCACAATCGCCTGACGGTCATCTTCGGAACGGAGCGGCGGTTTGACCTTAAAGAAGGTGCGATAATCGGCGACGTCCAGCTCGTTCAAGGTGAGGTGGTGCATCGAGGTGCCTGCGGTCACGTCAAAGCCATTGCGCTTGGCCCGCTCAAGCGAGGGCAAGGCGCGGGCGGCGGTGATCACATCGGCATGATAGCGCGCGCCAGTCATTTCGACCAAGGCGATGTCGCGATCCAACCCCATCCGCTCGGCCATTGGTGACACAGCCGGAAGGCCGCGCAGCGTGGCGAACTTGCCGGAACTCACCGCCGCGCCTTTGGAGAGCGTCGGTTCCTGAGGGTGGCCCATAACAAGCGCATCAAGGCTTCGGGCGTAGGTCATGGCGCGGGCCAGAACCTTGGTGTCGCCAACGACGTTGTCACAATCGGTAAAAGCCACGGCCCCGGCGTCCATGAGGAACCCAAATTCGGTCATCTCACGGCCATCGCGGCCCTTGGTCAAGGCGGCCATGGGCAATACATGCACCGGCGCGGCCTCATTGGCGCGGCGACGGATAAATTCCAGCGCCTCGGGCGTGTCGATACAGGGGGTTGTGTCGGGGCGGGTAACAATTGTCGTCACCCCGCCAGCCGCCGCAGCAAGCCCGGCGGTGCCATAGCTTTCCTTGTGACGCTCGCCGGGTTCGCCGACTTTGACACCGATGTCGACAATACCGGGGGCAAGGCATTTTCCGCCCGCGTCAACAATATCCGCACCCGCAACATCCGGGGCCGGGGTGTCAAAACGGTCGGCAATCACACCGTTTTCGATCAAAATCGCACCGGGTGAGACGCTATCGGCTTCGGGATCAATCAGTTTGGCATTGGTAATGAGGGTCTTGGTCATGTCGTCTCTCCCACGGCAGAGCGGGCGGCGTTGATTTTGTTGATCGTGGCCTCTGGGTCGGCCTGAAACTTGATCAGATGCTTGTCACCGGCGGTGTTGATCAGCTGAACGGCCGAGCCGATGGTTTTGACCTTGACCAAATCAGCAAGGAAAACCCGTCGTCCGCCGGGGCCATTTAGGGCACCGTCTTCCATCACCCAATCATGGCCAAGCTCTTCGTCCTTGAGGTACCAGCCGCGCAAGGCAACGGCAGCAGCGCCACCAATCAGGCCGGTCCAAGCGTGCGGATTGCCAGCAATCCAAAGCACAGCAAAACCAAGTGCCATGGCCACAACGCCCATGATCTTGTGGGTCTTGATATATGTATCGCGGTCTGGGGAAAACACTGTCATCGTAGGATCGCCGCCATTATCAAAAGGGCCACAATGCCAAGCCCAATCAGGGCCAAGAGCACAAACAGAGATGTTCTGTTTTCGCGATCAATCGGCGCGCCTTGGCCGGTAAGCCCTTTGGCGGATGCGCTGCGCAGTTTTGGGCCGCGTGTGGCGGCGGCCTCTTCGGCGTAGCTCCCAATTAGGCGCAATTGCGGGGCGATGGTCAGGGTTTGCGAGGTGTTGTCAAAAGCCTGCGCTGGGAGAATGACAAGGTGTCCGGTCAACGCATCCAGACGCGACCGGTCGGCTTTGAAATCTTCTCCGGCGGCGCTGTGTGCCTCGGCAAGGTATTTAGACACGCTCATCTTTTCGAGGTCGCGAATATCGACAACGTCCACAAATCCGTTGCGCAGTGTGGTTGCCCCAAGCGCATATTTCAGCGGCCATTCCCCGGTGCCCGCTTGCACGGTGAACCGTTCGACGGCTTCGGCAGGAAGGTCGAGCTGAAAGACCCGCAAAGTGCTGCGATCTGATCCGTTTACATCAATCTGCATCAGGCCATCACCTCTTTGGGGTTGGCCCGCAGGTTGCGCGCCAAAAGGTCCATTGCGGCCATGCGCACGGCCACACCCATTTCGACCTGATCCTGAATGACTGAACGATTAATGTCATCGGCCAAGGTGCCGTCGATTTCCACGCCGCGGTTCATCGGGCCGGGGTGCATCACAATGGCATCGTCTTTGGCAACCGAAAGCTTGGCGGCGTCCAAGCCGTAGCGGTGATAATATTCCCGTTCTGACGGGATAAAGCCGCCATCCATGCGTTCGCGTTGCAGGCGTAGCATCATGACAACGTCCACATCTTCGAGGCCCTTGCGCATGTCGTCGTAAACTTCGACACCGAAATGCTCGATGCCCGAGGGCATCAAAGTGGATGGACCAACCAGACGGATGCGGTTTTCCATCTTGTGCAACAGCAAGATATTGGAGCGCGCCACGCGGCTATGGGCGATGTCACCACAAATGGCGATATTGAGGCGGTGCAATCGGCCCTTGGCGCGACGGATGGTCAGCGCATCCAAAAGCGCTTGGGTCGGGTGTTCGTGTTTGCCATCACCGGCATTCAGAACCGCGCAATTCACTTTTTGCGACAAAAGGTCCACCGCGCCGGAATGCGGGTGCCGCACCACCAAAAGATCGGGGTGCATGGCGTTGAGCGTCATGGCCGTGTCGATCAGGGTTTCGCCCTTTTTGATCGAGCTGGCCTGCATCGCCATATTCATCACATCCGCGCCAAGACGTTTTCCGGCGATCTCAAAACTCGCCTGCGTGCGAGTAGAGTTTTCGAAAAACATGTTGATTTGCGTTAGCCCGGCAAGCGCATTGGCATGTTTGTCGCGGCTTCTGTTGAAGTTGACGTATTGGTCGGCCAGATCGAGGATCGTGGTGATCTCGTCGGGGCGAAGCGGCTCAATGCCGAGAAGGTGGCGCTGGTCGAAACGCATATAGAACTCCCTGACGGTTTGAGCCTTCATAGAAAGGGCGGGACGTGGGGGCAAGGGCTCAGAAACACTGTGACACTCGGCCCACCCGCCCTCCCCCGAGCGTCACAGTGTTTCTTACCGTTTCCTCTGGTGCCAAGCGCGGGTAGGGTGCGCGCATGGAATCGGCGATTGATTGGCATACGGCGCGCGCCATGCTTGAGTGGCAGGCGGAGATGGGAGTGGACGAGGCAATCCTTGCCACGCCCGTAGATCGGTTTGCAGCCGAGGAAGAGGCACGCGCCAAGGCCGAGGCCGCGCGGGCGCAACCTCAAGGCGGTCAAGCCCCTGTTAGGATTGTGGAAACCCGGATCGACCCGATCGAAGAAGCGGTGAAGGCCGCGCAAGCCGCGCCCGACTTGGCCGCGCTAGAGGCGGCGATGGCGGCCTATCCACATTGTCCGTTGAAGAAAGGCGCGCGCAACTTGGTTTTTGCCGACGGTATCGCCGGGTCCAAGGTGATGTTCGTTGGCGAAGCGCCGGGGCGGGACGAGGATTTGCAGGGCAAACCCTTTGTCGGTCGTGCCGGACAGTTATTAGATAAAATGCTAGCGGCAATTGGTCTATCGCGTGATGAAAACGCCTATATCACCAATGTTTTGCCTTGGCGGCCACCGCAAAACCGCGACCCCAAGCCCGAAGAGATTGCAATGATGTTGCCGTTTTTGCAGCGTCATATCGCCTTGGCGAAGCCAGAAGTCATTGTCATCGTAGGGAATATATCCTGTCAGGCCTTGTTGGGTAAACGCGGGATCACCCGGTTGCGGGGCCAGTGGGCTCAGGCCGAAGGCAAACCGGCGATCCCGATGTTTCATCCGGCTTATCTTTTGCGCAATCCGGCTGCAAAACGCGATACTTGGGCGGATTTACTTGAAGTGCGAGCCAAACTAGAAGGGCTAAAATGATCATTGATCCCATTGTTTTGCTTGCCTTTATTCCGGCTGGCCTTGCGCTGAATTTGACGCCGGGGGCGGATATGATGTTTTGCCTTGCCCAAGGGTTGCGCGGCGGGGCGCGGCCCGGTTGGGCGGCGTCGGCCGGTATCTCGGCTGGGGCCTTTGTGCATACGTTTTTGGCGGGGATAGGCCTTGGGGCTTTGGTCAATGCACACCCCGCGGCTTTTGACGTGATCCGCTGGGCTGGCGTCGCCTATCTCCTTTATATCGCTTGGAAAACCCTGCGCACCCCGATTGGATCATCCGACGCAAAACCGCTCACGTCACGCCGCGCGGCATGGCAAGGGTTTGTCGTTAACCTGACCAATCCCAAGGTGATTTTGTTCATCCTCGCCTTTGTTCCGCAATTTGTGGACCCTAGCCGCGCCGTCCTTCCGCAATTCCTGATTTTTGGTGTGTTGCTCGCGGCGGGTGGGCTCTTCGTAAACGGCTTGGTCGGGCAATTTGCTGGAAAACTGCGCCATCGTTTGACAAGCGGAAGCATGACCGAGCGGGTCACTCGTTGGATCACGGCGACACTCTTTGGAGGCTTGGCGGTTCGGCTGGCACTATAGGCAATATGTACAAAACATGTCTTGTTTGGGGGATATTGGCTCTGGCCTCTCCGGCTTGGTCACAAGGGATCGACTATGACGCCCTATTTGCGGATCGCGCCGATGGCGTGGTGGTCGATGACAAGGGGCTGCACAGTCTGCAGACGGTGGGCGAGGTCACTTTGTACCGCAGCAAAGACGACAACGGATGGTCCAATTGGGGGGTGGATTGGTCAGAGCAGGGGGCCGTTGGATGCGCGGCCGTAATAATCACCACGCTGCGGGCGGTCGCCGAAATCTGCAACGGCACGTTCCCAGAGACGCAACAAGATCTTTTGCAAGACGCCGACCGCATGTTGATGGCGTTCGAATTGGCTAACTCCTATCCGCCGTTGTCAGAGGAGGCGCAAAAGCGCCGCATTGAAGAGTATGGCTTGCGCGGCAAAGATGTGTTTGAGCAGATCGTGGCGGAGTACTATGGTGTTTGCCCGAAACGGCTAGGGCCCGATGTGACCGCCTTGGGGCTTGCCGTGGCGGACAGCTTGTCCGATTTACTCAGCTCGCCGCGATTTGTCGTGGCCAACCCCTGTTTGTGAGGAAACCTATGTCCCGCATTGACGAAAACAAAGAGTTTATCCCGGTACGCATCGCCGTTCTAACGGTGAGCGACACGCGGCAGCTGGCCGAGGATCGCTCGGGGGATACGCTTGTCGCCCGATTGGAAAAGGCGGGGCATGTCTTGGCTGATCGCAAGATTGTGCAGGACGAACGCGACATGATTTCGGCGCAGTTGCGCGATTGGATTGCGGATAAAGACATCGACGTGATCATTTCAACCGGGGGCACCGGTTTGACCGGACGTGACGTCACGGTCGAAGCCCATCGCGACGTCTATGAAAAAGAGATCGAGGCCTTTGGCACCGTTTTCACCATGGTGTCGATGCAGAAAATCGGCACATCGGCGGTTCAAAGCCGGGCCACGGGGGGTGTCGCGGGGGGCACTTACCTCTTTGCTTTGCCGGGAAGTCCGGGGGCTTGCAAAGATGCGTGGGACGAAATTTTAGTGCTTCAACTCGATTATCGGCACCGACCCTGCAACTTTGTCGAAATTTTTCCACGTTTGGACGAACATCAGCGACGGAAGTAGCGGGAAGCCGCGTATAAGCCTGAGCTGCTTGGAATCTTTCGTCTAGCCGCTACATTTGAAGAAACCGTTCGCAGTGAGGAAAGCCATGCGTTTTCTACGCAAAAGCCTGACTGGCCTGTTCCTAGTGTCTTTGGCGCTGGGCATGTTGGCCTATGCTGGCATTATGGTGCGCGATGCCGTGCAGGCCCGTTTGGACGAAGAACCACGGTCGCGTCCGGCCCGTGAACGGGTGTTTGCGGTCAATGTTGTGCCGGTTGTTTCGGGTCCTGTGGTGCCAGAGCTGTCAGCCTTTGGTGAGGTGCATAGCCGTCGAACACTAGAATTGCGCGCGGCGGTTGGTGGTGCACTGCGGTCACTAGATACGGTCTTTGTCGAAGGCGGGCGCGTTGAGGCCGGACAATTGTTGGCCCAGGTTGATCAGGCGAGCGCGCAGTTCAATTTGGATCGCGCTGAAAGTGATCTTTTGGATGCCGAAGCGGAACAGCGTGAAGCAGCGCGCGCCTTGGGGTTGGCCCAAGACGAATTGGGCGCGGCTCAGGAGCAGGTTGGCCTGCGTGAAAAGGCGTTGAAACGTCAAAATGATCTCAAAGATCGCCGGGTTGGTACAGCAGCAGCCGTTGAAACAGCGGAACTGGCGCTATCTTCGGCGCGCCAAGCGGTGTTGACCCATCGTCGCGCGGTTGCGACCGCCGAGGCCCGAATTGATCAGGCCGTGACCCGTTTGCGCCGCGCCGGTATCGCCAAGGAAGAGGCGGAGCGTCTTTTGCAGGATACGGAAATTCGGGCGGAATTTTCAGGAACCTTGTCGGATGTGACCGTTGTGGCGGGGCGCTTGGTGTC
Source organism: Pelagimonas sp. (assembly GCF_058892305.1). NCBI lineage: Bacteria > Pseudomonadati > Pseudomonadota > Alphaproteobacteria > Rhodobacterales > Roseobacteraceae > Pelagimonas > Pelagimonas sp. Next base: position 23,501 of record NZ_JBZXVN010000011.1, on the reverse strand, counting down.
GGCCAACGAACGCTTGGCGCAATTGGTGGATCCGGATTTGCTTGAGGTGGCGTTTCGGGTGTCGACCCAGCAATACGCGCGTTTGCTTGATGAAAACGGTGATTTGCGTGTCGCCCCGGTGAATGTGAGCCTTGACGTGTTTGGCACCAATATCATCACCAGCGGCAAGCTGAGCCGCGAGGGGGCTGCAGTTGGTGAAGGGCAGACAGGGCGATTGCTGTTTGCCGATCTCGATACGCCGCGCGGGTTCAAACCCGGTGATTTTGTGACTGTGAAGCTACAGGAACAGGAGCTGAGACGTGTGGTGCGTTTGCCGTCTTCGGCGCTGAATGCCGCGTCTGAGGTTCTTGCGATTGGGGCCGATGACCGGCTTGAGGTTGTTCCCGTTACGATGTTGCGCCGACAGGGTGACGACGTTCTGATCCGGGCGCGCGATTTGGAAGGCCGCGAAGTTGTGGCCGAACGCACGCCACTTTTGGGCGCCGGTATTCGCGTCAAACCGATCCGCAAAGATGCGCCCAAACCCGCCGCCGGGCCAGAGATGGTTGAGCTTACGGATGAGCGGCGCGAAAAAATCCGCGCCTTTGTTGAGGCCAATAACCGGATGCCAGCCGAGGCGAAATCGCGGATTTTGGGCCAGTTGGACAAACCTCAGGTGCCGGTGCAAATGGTCGAACGGATCGAATCCCGGATGGGGGGCTAAGCGATGGCCCGCCGCGTTCCCAAGGCCGCTGGTGGCATTTTAAGCTATTTCACCCGGCACCCGACAATTGCCAATCTGGTTTTTGTGATCCTGATTGCCGCCGGGTTGATGGCCGCGCCAAACATGCGCGCGCAGTTCTTTCCTGATGTGGTTTTGGATGACGTCACGGTGCGTGTGTCCTGGGAAGGGGCGGGGGCCGAAGACGTCGACGCGGCGATTGTGCAGGTTCTTGAACCGGCGTTGTTGACGGTGGAAGGGGTTGAGCAATCTGGTGCTTCGTCAAGCGAAGGCAGCGCCTTTATCGCGCTTGAGTTTGAACCGGGTTGGGATATGGCCCGCGCCGCCGATGATGTGCAGGCGGCGGTCGACGCGGTCACAACGCTCCCCGAAGATGCCGATGACCCAAGCGTGCGCCGCGCGGCGTGGCGCGATAGGGTCACCGATTTGGTTATCACCGGCCCGGTTGGCGTCGATCAATTGGCGCGTTTTTCCGACGAATTGGTGGTGCGCCTGTTTGCCGAAGGGGTGACGCGTACGACAATCCGCGGGCTGGCGGCACCACAAACGATGATCGAAGTGCCATCGTCGAATTTGATCGCCTTTGACATCACCATGCGCGACATCGCAACGGCAATCGCCGCCGAGGTTGATACCGACCCCGCCGGTGACGTGGGGAGCGCCGGCGCGCGGGTGCGCACCGGTGTCGAAAAACGCACGGCGCGCGATATCGGGGCGATTGCGCTGCGCTCAAACCCGGATGGGTCCAAGCTCACCATTGCGGATGTGGCCGAGATTCAAGTCGAAGGCATTGACCGCGAACGTAGCTATTTCGTCGGCGAAAACCCGGCCATTTCGATCCGGGTTGATCGCACCGCACAGGGCGACGCGATTGGCATTCAGCACACCGTCGAAGACGTCGCGGAAGAGTTCAAAACCTCACTGCCCGATGGGGTCAGCATCGACCTTATCCGCACGCGGGCCGAGGCGATTTCGGGCCGGTTGGACATCCTTTTGACCAATGGGCTAACCGGTTTGGCCCTTGTTGTCGGGTTGTTGTTTTTGTTCCTCAATGCCCGCACCGCGCTTTGGGTGGCGGCGGGTATTCCGACCGCGATGTTTGCGGCGATTGCGCTGATGTATTTGTCGGGGCTGACGATCAACATGATCTCGCTCTTTGCGCTTATCATCACTTTGGGCATCGTGGTGGATGACGCGATTGTGGTTGGCGAACATGCCGATCACCTGTCCCGCCGGGGTTTGGACCCCTATCAGGCGGCGGAATCTGCGGCGCGGCGCATGGCTTTGCCGGTGTTTTCGGCGACCTTGACCACGGTGATTGCCTTTTTTGGTTTGACGGCGATTGGCGGCCGGTTTGGCGATTTGATCGGGGATATTCCGTTCACTGTGATTGTGGTTTTGCTGGCCTCTTTGGTCGAATGCTTTTTGATCCTGCCGCACCATATGGCGCATGCGCTCAAGCATTCCGCCGAACAACATTGGTATGATTGGCCGTCGCGCGTGGTTGATCGCGGTTTTTGCTTTGTGCGTGACAGGCTGTTTCGCCCGTTCATGCGGCTGATTATTGGGATGCGCTATGCGGTGATAGCAGGCGCGGTTCTGGCATTGGCAAGTCAGGTGGTTTTGCTGATTGATGGCGATGTGCAATGGCGGTTCTTTAATGCGCCCGAACGCGCGTCAGTGACCGGGAATTTTGCCATGGCACCGGGGGCGACGCGGGCCGATTCCATGGAGCAAATGCGCCTGTTTCAACAAGCCACCGAAGAGCTTGCCGCCGAGTATGAAGAAAAACATGGTCGCAACCCGTTGGTCTATGTGGTTGCCGAAGTGGGCGGGAATGCCGGGCGTGGTTTGCGCGGGGCCGATACCAAGGACGCCGACCAATTGGGCGGCATTTCGATTGAGCTTATCGAGTCGGATTTGCGCCCCTATTCCAGCTTTGCGTTCGTCGGTGAATTGCAAGATCGGGTGCCGCGCCACCCCTTGGTCGAAACGCTGACCTTTCGCGGTTGGCGGTCGGGGCCGGGTGGTGATGCCTTGGACGTCCAATTTTACGGGGCATCGGCCGAGGTTTTGAAAGCTGCCTCAGAAGATTTGCAAACAGCGGCGGCACAGTTCCCGGAGATTTCGGCGGTCGAAGACAACCTTGCTTATGACAAAGAAGAGCTGATCCTTGAGTTGACGGCGCAGGGGCAGGCCCTTGGCTTTGAAATTGACGGGTTGGGGCGGGTGTTGCGCGACCGGTTGGGGGGCATCGAGGCGGCCACCTATCCGGACGGGCCGCGGAGCGCGGCGATTAGGGTTGAGCTTCCCAGTGGCGAGCTAACGGCGGATTTTCTTGAGCGGTCATTGATGCGCACACCGGACGGGGCCTATGTGCCGCTGGCCGATATTGTCAGCGTTGAACGCCGCACTGGGTTTTCGACGGTCCGACGCGAAAACGGCATCCGGGTGATTTCGGTCACTGGTGATTTGTCCGAAGATGACCCGGCCCGCGCCACAGAGATCATGACGATATTGGACGAACAGGTTTTGCCGGGGATCGCCGAAACGCGGCAGGTGGAATACCGGCTATCTGGTCTAAGCGAGCAAGAGGATGATTTCCTCAATGATGCCAAAACCGGATTGGTTCTTGTGCTGCTGGGGATTTACCTCGTGCTGTCGTGGGTCTTTGCCAGCTGGTCGCGGCCCTTGGTTGTCATGGCGATTATTCCCTTTGGATTGGTCGGGACAATCTATGGTCACGCCTATTGGGATGTGCCGCTCAGCATGTTTACGGTGGTTGGCCTATTGGGGATGACGGGGATTATCATCAATGATTCCATTGTTTTGGTGACCCAGATTGATGAATACGCCGCCGAGCGGGGATTGGTTCCGTCGATCATTGACGGTGTCGCAGACCGATTGCGCCCGGTGTTTTTGACCACGGCGACCACGGTTTTGGGGCTTGCCCCCTTGCTTACGGAACGGTCAGCACAGGCGCAGTTTCTTAAGCCGACGGTGATCACCTTGGTCTATGGACTTGGCTTTGGGATGATCTTGGTCTTGCTAGTGGTGCCGGCATTGGTGGCGATCCAGCATGATGTCGGGCGCTATGTCGCCGCCTTGAAGCGGGGGCTTTGGTTCCGTGGGTTGGCGTTGCGGGCTTGGATGCTTTTGGGTTTTGCGGCGATGTTGGCGTGGTTGGCTGTGACCTTGGGCCATACGGCCGTTTATGGCGAACTGCCCGCGCAATTGGCCCAAGGGCCGGTGGCGCAAGTGGCCCCGACCCTCGCTGCCTTTGCCGTGTTTGTTCTTGGCTCAGGGGCTTTGGCGGTGGTATTTTATGTGCTTGGCGGCTTTGGGATCGGCGTCAAACGCATGATGCGCGGATAGCATGTCTTGAGGGGAAGGTTAGGGGGCCAGCCCCCTCTGAAGCCGATGGCTTCATTCACCCTTGGGATATTTGTGGAAAGAAGACGCCGGGCCGGTTAGCTATCGCATCCGCGGATGTCGACGGGCATTGAGCCACCCAATACGGTGATCCGGACACGCGAGCGATCCAGCGCAAACGCGCCACCGTTCATATGGGCCATCTGGGCCTCGGCCATAAGGCGATTGCCGTCCCACCATGTTTTTGGCTCACCGACCCAGACTTCGGGATTGGCGGTTTCGATCACGGTCTCTTCGCGCCCGGTGCCCTTGGGCATGGCGATCTGCGCCTTGAGGGTCAGGCCGTTGGATGCCGGAGACACCGAACAGGAGACGTTGGACACTCCGGCCTCTTCTGCGGCGTAGGGTTCATCGGCCAAGGCGGCGGCGATGGAGGGCGTTGGATTGGTGTTGGCGGCGGGCAAGACCGCCTCGACCCGAACGCGGTGGGGGAGGCAAACCTCTTTGCAGATGCCGATATCAATCACACCTTTAAGCCGGGAATCCCCGGTAGTGCTCAACTGAACCCGCAATGGCAGCGTGACCGAGCCGGAATAGCCGACCGAGCGCATGCCGGATTGGTGAAACACCTCGGGGGCGGGCCAATGGATGCGGACACTTGTTGTGCCTTTGGCGCGTTTCCAGCGGAATTGTGGCGGAATGCCTGCATCCCCGGGCGCACGCCAATAGGTTTTCCAGCCCGGAGCCAGTTCGAGATGCAGCGCCGCCATATGCGAGCCATCCGCCATCCGCCATCCCGGCTTTAGCGTGGCGCGGATGACGTTTTCATAGCTTTCGGCGCTGGCAAGGGTGGGCAGCGCAAGGCAGGCGAGGGCAAGAATTGGGTGTTTCATAGGACCAGACATGGGGTTTTTCGCGCCGAAATAAAAGTCACATTCCGGCGATAGGATGCGTGATGCGCCCAATGGTTGCATGTGCGGGCTGCGGCACATGTTGCCCTTGCGTCGCGCCCGTTGCCGGGCCATGCTGAGAGTCTAAGAACGGAAAGGCCCGCGATGACGTTGAAAGACGTAACATCCTCAACCAACCTGACAGGTCATATGCTGATTGCCATGCCCGGCATGGGAGATCCGCGATTTGAACACAGCGTTGTATTTATGTGCGACCACTCGGACGAAGGGGCGATGGGGCTGATCATCAACAAATCCAGCGATGATCTTGATATGCCGACCCTTCTGACACAGCTTTCGATCGAAATGAAAACCGATCTATCCGATCATCACGTCCATTTTGGCGGACCGGTTGAAATGGGTCGCGGGTTTGTTTTGCACACGCCCGATTACAAATCACTGGTGACGACGGTTGAGGTACGCGACGACATCCACATGACCGCGACCCAAGATATTCTTGAGGATCTCGGCGCTGGCGAGGGGCCGGAAAAATGGATGATGGCGCTTGGCTATGCGGGGTGGGGTCCCGGCCAGCTTGAAGGGGAAATCGCGGCGAACGGGTGGTTGGTGTGCGAATCGGACCCCAAGATTGTTTTCGATTTACCCGATGGCGAACGATGGGGTGCCGCGCTTGAAAGCATTGGGGTTGCGGCCCTTGCCCTTTCGGCCGAAGGGGGGCGCGCGTGATGTATTTGGTGGGTGGCAAGGTTCGCCGTGACGCAAGAGCAACTGCCAAAGGTTTATGACACGATGAAACTTTCCGCCAATTGGACCCCGGTTCGCATTGCTTGGACGCCGGACAACGCCCCGTCTGAAACAGCGATTTCAAATGCGACGCGGCTGCTTGACGCGGTCAAAGGGACCGCTCCGGATTGGGCCGGGCGCGGTGATTGGCCGACAGTTTGCTTGCATTGGAGCAAGGCCAAAGTTGAGATCGAGGTGTATGACGACATGTATCAGCTCTGTCAGTTCGATCCGGTTGATCATGCGACGATCACGGTTTTGGATTTTGAAACAAACGCCGAAGGGTTGTCAGAGTTGATCAAAGCCGCCGGGTTCACCGATCAGCTGCAGCCCGGTTAAGCCGGTCATTGATCGCAATTCCCAATCCGGTGTCGGGAATGGGAGACACGGCAATGGTTGGCCGGTTCAAGGCATCGAGGCGATGCAAGAATTCAAAGAGATTGGCGGCGGCTTCGGTCAGGTCGCGTTTGGGCGATAGGTTGAGGTCGCAATCAACATCGCCAAAGCCTAGCCGCGCCTCGTCGGTGTTCCAGTTCTCTGCGTTTAGCCGGACCTGTGCCCGAGGTGCGTAGTGCGATTTGATCTGGCCGGGGGCAGAAATTGTCGCGTTTTCATCGCGCAAAAGAACGGGTCGCCCCAAGGCTTTTGATAGGTCGTCACGGGTGACGCCGCCGGGGCGCAAGAGGGTTGGACCGCCCGCTAACCCCAGAATGGTTGATTCGAGGCCGACCGAACAGGCACCGCCATCCAGCACCGCTTCGATCCGACCCGTGAGGTCATCAAGCACATGTTGCGCGCGAGTCGGGCTTATTTGACCCGACGTATTTGCCGACGGCGCAGCGACCGGGCCACCAAAAGCGGTCAGCAGATCACGCGCCAAAGGGGCATCGGGAAGACGGATCGCCAAGGTGTCGAGCCCGGCAGTGACCAGCTTGGAAATACCCGCATCGGCGCGGAGAGGAAGGACCAAAGTCAGCGGTCCGGGCCAAAAGGCATCGGCCAGTTTTTGCGCGGCGTTGGTCCAGTGAACAAGGGCCTTGGCGGCCTCAATCGTTGGGATATGCACGATCAAAGGGTTAAAGCTTGGCCTGCCTTTTGCCTCATAAATTCGGGCAACGGCGCGATCATCGCGGGCGTCGGCCCCGAGGCCGTAAACCGTTTCCGTAGGAAAGGCGACAAGGCCACCGTTCTGCAGGACATTCGCCGCCTGAGCGATGTCTTGGGCCACCATGCCCAAACGCTGTGTCGCGATTTCTGCCATTGCGGCCCTCGTTTTGTGTGACGCCGCGTTTCGGTTGAAGGCAACGGCAGGCCAATTCATTTTGCTTTTAGACACCTTTAGCTACAAGAGCGCTTGGCCAATGCCAAGCCATACGGGAGGCCCCATGACTTACCGAGCCCCGCTGGATGATTTCCGTCTGCTTCTGAACCACGTTATCGGCTTTGAGGCCGTGGCCGGGACCAACCGTTTCGCCGATGCAACCACAGACACGGTTGAGGCGATTTTGTCCGAGGCCGCCAAGATGTGCGAAGAGGTGCTTGCCCCTTTGAACACCAACGGTGATCTCGACCCGGCGGTTCTAGAGAACGGCAAGGTGCGCACGTCAAAGGGGTTTGCCGACGGGTATCAGGCGATTGCCGAAGGTGGCTGGGTCGCGGTGTCTGCCGACCCTGAATATGGCGGTATGGGCCTACCGATGACGGTGACAAGCGCGGTGAACGACATGATGGTGTCGTCCTGCATGTCGTTGCATTTGAACCCGTTGATGACCCAAGGCCAGATCGAGGCGTTGGAACACCACGCCAGTGATGAGATCAAAGACCTGTATTTGCCGAAACTGGTGACGGGCGAGTGGGCGGGGACCATGAACCTGACCGAGCCTCAGGCCGGATCGGATGTCGGGGCGCTTTCGTCTAAGGCCGAGCCGAATGGCGACGGGACCTATTCGGTGACCGGCCAAAAGATTTTCATAAGCTGGGGTGACAATGATTTCACCGAGAATGTGTGCCATTTGGTGTTGGCGCGCCTTCCTGATGGGGTTGCGGGCACCAAGGGCATCAGCCTGTTCCTTGTTCCGCGGAATATTCCCGACGAAAACGGCAATCCCGGCACCGCCAATAGCCTCAAGGTGGTCAGTGTTGAGCATAAGATGGGCATTCACGGCAGCCCGACATGCGTGATGTCGTTTGAGGGCGCGCGTGGTTGGCTTATTGGTGGTGAACATGACGGAATGCGCGCCATGTTCACCATGATGAACAATGCCCGTCTTGGGGTTGGTGTCCAAGGGGTTGGCATTGCTGAGCGCGCCTATCAACAGGCGTTGGCCTATGCCAATGAGCGTAAACAGGGCCGGTCGCCCGAGGGCACAATCATTGGCCACGCCGATGTGCGCCGGATGTTGGCGACGATGAAGTCCGACACCTTTGCCGCGCGTGCGATTGCGCTCTCTTTGGCGGTGGCGATTGATATGTCCAACGCCACGGGTGATGCCGAATGGAAGGCCCGCGCCGCATTTTTGACCCCGATTGCCAAGGCGTTTGGCACCGATACCGGTATCGCCGTGGCTAATATGGGCCTTCAGGTGCATGGCGGCATGGGGTTCATCGAAGAGACCGGGGCGGCGCAATATGTGCGCGATGTTCGGGTGACATCCATTTACGAAGGCACCAACGGCATTCAGGCGATGGACCTTGTGGGGCGCAAATTGATGGATGGCGGCGAGGCGGCATATCGGTTGCTAGATGAGATTGAGGCCTTTGCCGAAGGCGCGCGGGCAACGATGCCAGAGTTGGCGGAACCGGTTTGGCAGGCCTCGGAGAACCTTCGCGAAACCACCGAAGCCCTTGTGGCCCACGACATGGCGGATCGCTTTGCCGTGGCTGTGCCGTTCTTGCAGGGGTTCGCGCGGGTTTTGGGCGGATATTTCCATCTTTGCGCCGCGATGGCCAAACCAGATGGGGCCGAGGCCAAATTGGCGGCGTTTTATATCAAACGGCTGTTGCCGGAACATGTTGGGCTATTGGCCCATACCCGCGAGGGTGGCGATGACCTGATGGCTATTTCACCTGACGATCTGGCGGTGTAAGGGGCGTGTATGACAGATGTGATCCGCTACCCGTTTGAAACACCGCCCGCCCCCGGCGAGGCTATCGAAGTTGCAGACGGAGTGCTTTGGCTGCGCCAACCGCTGCCGATGAAACTGAATCACGTCAATATATATGCACTGGATGACGGCGATGGTTGGACCATCGTTGACACCGGTTTTTCAACCCGCAAATCACGTGCGATTTGGCAGACGATGCTGGATGGTCCGCTTGGGGGGAAACCTGTGCGCCGTGTGATCGGCACCCACCATCATCCCGATCACATCGGGCTGGCGGGTTGGTTCCAAAGGGAACATGGCGCGGAATTGGTGATGACCCGCACCGCGTGGCTGATGGCGCGCATGTTGCAGATGGATGTGCAGGAATTGCCAACAGAAGAGACTGTAACATATTGGAAAGGTTGCGGGATGGAGGCCGGGGAGTTGGCCGAACGCCAAGCCGGTCGCCCGTTTAATTTTGCCGACTGCGTTTATGAGATGCCGCTCGGCTTTACCCGCATTCAACAAGATGACGTGATCCGCGCCGGTGGGCGCGATTGGGACATCCACATCGGCAACGGACACGCACCCGAACACGCCACGTTTTGGTCGCGTGATTGCGATTTGGTCTTGGCAGGCGATCAGATCCTGCCGTCTATCAGTTCAAATCTAGGGGTTTACGCCACCCAACCCGAGGCCGACCCCGTGGGCGAATGGTTGGAATCTTGCGAACGTTTGTCGAAATTGGCGCGACCTGAGCATCTGGCACTGGGCGGGCACAAGCTACCGTTTACCGGCGTGCCGCCACGAATGCGGCAGTTGATCGACAACCACCATGGCGCGCTTGATCGGCTGTTGGAACATCTCGACACCCCCAAATCGGCCGGTGAATGTTTTATGCCGTTGTTCAAGCGCCATATTCGCGGTGGTGAATATGGTTTGGCCCTCGTCGAATCGATGGCGCATTGCTTGCATCTTTGGCACGAAGGCCGCGCGACCCGCGAGAAGCGTGCCGACGGTGCATGGGTCTTTCAGGCGGTCTAGGCCCGCAAACAGCCCAACAAAAAGTTGATCACCTCTGGCAAAATCCGTCATTCTTTGTCACCCATGCCTGTGCAACAGTGACACCAGACGGTTCATAACCGCGCTGAGGGGAAGATCATGAACGACACCATCGCCACCGCCGCCGAGGCGCATGAGGCAGACGCGATCCCGCGCCGAATTGATGTGCATACCGAGGGGGAGGCCATCACGACCGATGATCTGCCCGAAGCGGTTACAAAAACGCCGGTCAAACAGAAAAGCCCGGCGGAATGGGCCTATGAACGGCTGATTCTCTATATCCAGAACTTCGAAAAGCAATTGGACAACGAACACGAGGTCGCCATGGGCTTTGCCGGGGGGGACGCGGGTGTTTTGCGCATTGAGGGATTGGGCTTTTTCGACCCGGATATCGTGACGTTTTACGGCACCGATCCAACCGGTGCGCGCACCCAGTTGATCCAGCATGTCAGCCAACTCAGCGTTATTTTGCGGGCTCTGCCCAAGGCGGCAAAAGAAGAAAACAGCCCGCCGCGCCGCATTGGTTTCAAGCTTGCGAGCGAATTAGGGGCCAAATGACCCGCGACAACTGCGCATTTTTGCAACCGTGACAGACGGGCAAAAATGCGCTAACTCCAGCTGGAAACGCTGAGAAATACACAGGAAGAACAGGACAGACATCATGGCCGAACACAAGCATGGCAGCATGGATATCTCCGTACAGGAAAAAACCTTTGACGGGTTCATCACGTTTACAATCCGCAGTCTGATCGCGATCTTTGCGATTGTGGTCTTTTTGGCTGTCTTTGGCGCGTAAATCGCTTTTTAAAACTTGATCATCTGGGAGAAGCTGATGGGACTGCGTTCCTTGGCACTTATCTGCGTGGCCGTTTTGGCCTTGGCTGGCTGTGCAACCAACAAAGGGTATCCTGATGCCTCTCCTGAACAAGCAGCGGCGGCGGCTTACCGTCACGACGGGCCTCCGGCGCTGACGCTTTATACGATGATCTCCAACAGTTCGGGATCGGGCGCGCATACCAGCCTTATGATCAACGCACCCAGCCAACGGGTTGTGTTTGATCCGGCTGGATCGGTCCGATTAAAGGCCATGCCAGAGCTTAACGATGTGCTGTATGGGATCACCCCACGCGTCAAAAAGTTCTACGAGAGCGCCCATGCCCGCAATACGTACCATGTGCGTATTCAGCGCCTAGAAGTGACGCCAGAGGTCGCGCAGCGCGCCCTACGCCTTGCCCAGACGAATGGCTCTGTCGCCTCGGCGATGTGTGCATCGTCGACGTCGCAGATTCTACGCCAACTGCCCGGTTTCGAAGGGATCAGGAGCACAATGTTCCCCAACAATTTGGCAGATCAATTTGGCAAAATTCCCGGTGTGAACGAAAGAATCCTTCGCGAAGAGGATCACGACGACAAAGCCGTGGCCATCCGCGAGTTTGAAAAAGAGTTGGCTCAGGAAGGCCAATAAGCGGCGATACCCATGACGGCGGCCCCGGTTCCCAGGGCCGCGTAGACGCTTTTGGTGATATATCCAACAGCGACCGCCGCGAGGGCCGCCAAGAGGCGGGCCGGGTCGGTCTGTCCGCCGGTTGCCGCAGGCCAAACCACCAGCGGTGTCACCAAGGCGGATAAAACCGCGACGGCCGTGTAGCGCAGGTGCCGCATGACCCAATCGGGCATGGCGCGGTCACCCACCAGCCCCAAAAAGACGAAGCGCAGCCCGAAAGAGCCGATCGCCAAGGCGATGATGACAATCCACAAATCGGTTTTGTCGATCATACCAGCCCCCTGCGTTCCATTTCCGCGCCAACGCTCATACCGCCAAGCGCGGCAAAGATCAGACCAAGGTTGAAGGGCATCCAGACAAGGGCCAACGCCAACATACAGGATGTCGCCGCTGCGCCTTGGTGGGCCTTGGTTTTCAAGGCCGGGGCGACCATGGCAATAAAGGCAATCGGGAGGGCAAAGTCCAAACCGTTTTCAGACGGAATGGCCGCGCCAACCAAGGCCCCGAACCCTGTAAACGCATACCAAAGCGGGCAGACCGGTGTCATGACCCCCATGAAATAGGCGAACTTTTGTTCGGTGCTTTCCTTGGGATGTTTTTCATAGTCGATGGCCGAGGCCGCATAGGTGATATCGACGATGAAATAGGCGGCGATGACCCGTTTCCACAACGGCAGTGACCCGAGATAGGGCACAAGCGCCACCGAATACATCGCCATACGCAGGTTGACGATAAGCGCCGAGACGATGACCACCACCAAAGGCGCGTTTTCCGTCATCAATTGCAGGGCGGCAAATTGTGCGGACCCGGCGATCACGGCCACAGAAAACGCCATGGTTTCAAAGACCGAAAGCCCCGATTCCATGGCCAAAACGCCGAACAAGGTGGCAAAGGGGACGATCACCAAGAAGAAGGGTAATCCGTCGCGAAAACCCCTCCTATAGCTTGACATCACATCGCTCTGCGCCATGACTTACCCCCAACCCTAGACCCATAGCCGTAGCCAAGGCCCAAGCCATATGCAATTGCCGAAAAACGATTATCTCATCGCGCCAGATCCCAGCGCCGCGCGTTTGACGCGGGCCGTGTCGGGGACAGATCACACCGGCGCGCCGGTCGAGGTGTCGGTGGTCGAGGAACGCCCCTTGACGATTTACCTAAACCGGCAAGAGATCGTGACGGCGATGACGATTGGCGACTACCCCGAATATCTGGCCCTGGGTTTTTTGCGCAATCAGGGGATGCTTGGCGATAGCGAGGACATCACCGGCGTTGATTATGACGAAGAGCTTGAGGTTGTTGTGGTGCGCACGGCGTCCGAGACGACCTACGAAGAAAAACTTCAGAAAAAGACCCGGACAAGCGGTTGCGCGGTTGGCACGGTGTTTGGCGATATGATGGAGGGGTTGGATCAGGTTGAACTGCCTGCATCCGAGCTTCGAACCTCGTGGCTGTATGCGCTGGCGCAGCGGATCAACACCACGCCGTCTTTGTACCTTGAGGCCGGGGCGATCCATGGCACGGTGCTCTGTCAGGGTGATAGGCCCTTGGTCTATATGGAAGATGTCGGGCGCCATAACGCGGTTGATAAGATCGCCGGTTGGATGCTGTCCGAAGGCGTCTTAGGCGGTGACAAGATGCTTTATACCACCGGGCGGCTGACCTCGGAGATGGTGATCAAAGCGGCGCTGATGGGCATTCCGGTGCTGGCCTCGCGGTCCGGGTTCACGGCATGGGGCGTTGAAATCGCGCGACAAGTCGGCATGACCTGTATCGGCCGGATGCGCGGCAAACGCTTTGTATGCCTGAGCGGAGAAGAACGCCTTGTCCGCGATATCGACCCTGATAGCGTTCCTGAAGAGGCCAAGAAATCACGGCGGAAGGCGTCGGAATGAGTGTCGTCTTAGTTTTGATTATTGCTTTCGGTCAGCTTGTTTTTTTCGCTGTCGCGATTTTCTCAAATTGGAAAGCTGGAAGGATTTCTAAAAAGCTCATCGAAAGCCTAATGCCGAATTCTGCCAAGAAACTGGAGCAAATTGGCTGGCCTTTGGAAAACCACTATGAGAATGGTGGGCGACTTCTGGGCGAGTTGAAAGCGCGGATGGGTATTTGGGGGCTACCCCCGTTGCCTTGGATTCCGGATCACTCGATACAGTTGGCATCCGAATATCGATTTTGGTGTATGAGTGGCCGTTTTGCATGGTGCCTTTTGGTGCTTAGTCTGGTCGTCTTAGCAGATTCAATATGGGTATCCGTGGTGTACATTTTTCTATTTGTTGTTTTCGCATCGGTTTTCTTCACCACGCCAAGTTGGTCAAAATACCTTAGGAAAGCGCAATGAAGCACCCCTCTGGACGTTCCGTAGCAGATTTCCGGGCTGTTCGAGCGAGTGGAAAGCGGGCCGTTTGTTTGAGTGGCGAGGAATGTTTGATCCGTGAAATGGACCCAGATAGCGTTCCCGAAGAGGCCAAGAAATCACGGCGGAAGGCGTCGGAATGAACCCGGAAGCCGTAAAATGGGTTCTTGTTGGGTTTTCACTCTTTGTTGGGGTGATGGTGTGGGGCCTTACCTGCTTTTGGAGATCATGGTCCGGTTTGTCACGTTACTTCATCGAAATGCAAAACACCCCGTTGGAAAAGCTGCGGGTTTTGGGTTGGATCGATGCTAACCCGATGAACATCTACCATAGCGGGCGTTTGAGTGGTGTCGGAAACGGATGGGCATTTCGGGTGCTTTTGCTGCGACTCTTTATTTGGGGCCATCCACCGGCGGTGCCTCGCAGCCCTGCGGCAACAGGCGCATTGCGACAGTTTCGACTCTGGTCCTTTCTTGGAACCCTTCCGGTTTTGACTTTTCTCATTGTCATCATTGCCGCAATTGGCATCAGTGGTATTTGGTTGGCACTGCCATTTTTCATTGGCTGCCTTGTCTCATTGATTGTCGCATCCCCTTGGCCGAAGGAAATTGAATGAAACAACCCGTTGGAATGATCCTTGCTGGTGGTCAGGCGACCCGGATGGGTGGTGGTGACAAGGGGTTGCTGCCCTTGGGTGGGCAGACGCTTTTGGATCGGGTGATTGAGCGGATTGAACCACAGGTGGCGGGGTTGGCATTGAATGCCAATGGCGATGCGGCGCGGTTTGATCGGTTCCGATTGCCGGTTGTCCCCGATAGCATTGCCGAATTTCCCGGCCCCCTTGCCGGGGTTCTGGCCGGGATGGATTGGGCGGCGTCGCGCGGGGCCGATACGGTTGTCACCGTCGCCGCCGACACGCCGTTTTTCCCCGGCGATTTGGTGCCGCAATTGTTGCTGGCCGCTGATGGGCAGGAACACCCGTTGGTTATGGCCACCACTCCGCGCGGTGAAGGTGAAGCGCTAAAATCCGGCGGTGGGCGCAAGGTGAACAGGCACCCAACCTTTGGCATTTGGCCCGTTGCGTTGCGTGATGATCTACACGCAGCGTTAAACGATGGGCTGCGCAAAGTGGTGCTTTGGACCGACAAACATGATGGCCGCGAGGCGCTGTTTCCGGTGCACAGATTTGATCCATTTTTTAACGTCAATACGCCCGAAGATTTGGCGGTGGCCGAAGGGTTTTTGACATGAGAGTGTTTGGTGTCACCGGTTGGAAGAATGCGGGCAAAACCGGGTTGATGGAGCGGCTGGTGTCCGAGATCACAGCACGCGGGTTTTCGGTGAGCACCGTCAAACATGCACACCACGCCTTTGACGTCGATCACGAGGGGCGCGACAGTTACCGGCACCGCGCGGCGGGCGCGCAAGAGGTGATGCTGGCCTCGGGCGTGCGTGTGGCGCAGATGACCGAATTGCGTGGCGACGCAGAGCCGCCCTTGGATGCGCTTTTGGCGCGGCTCAAACCCGTCGATTTGGTGTTGATCGAAGGGTATAAGCGGGAGGGGCATCCCAAGATTGAGGCGTTTCGAGAGGTTGCGGGACATGATTTGATCGCGCCCAAGGATGCGACGATCAAGGCGGTGGCGTCGGATGTCACGTTGGACGTGGACCGGCCGGTTTTTGATTTGGATGACACGGCGGCGATTGCGGATTTTGTTTTGCGCTCTGTTGGGTTGATCGAGGATACGCCGCAACCGACATCCGCTTTAAAACCTCCGCCGTTGAAAAACGACTGTTTTGCGCTGCCTCCCGGTGTGAATTGGACGCCAGTTGATGAGGCGTTGGAGGCTTTGAGGGGGCGGTTGAAACCCGTTGTTGGGCAAGAAGTCGTGCCGCTTATGCAGGCTGCTGGTCGAGTTTTGGCCGTGGATGTGGTGGCGAAACGATCCAACCCGCCGCTGCCAAATACCGCCGTGGATGGGTACGGGTTTGCCGGTGGGGTCCCCGAGGGTGAGGCGGTCTTTCCGCTGGTCGAAGGCCGGGCTGCGGCGGGAGTGCCGTTTCAGGGAACTGTGCCTGCTGGTCATGCCATCCGCGTGTTGACCGGCGCGGCACTTCCCGACGGCGTGGACACCGTTGTGCTCGAGGAAGATTGCGCGATCGGCGATACGCAAGTGGCGTTTAACGGCCCGGTCAAACAGGGGGCGAACACCCGCAAGGCAGGTGAGGACATGGCCGAGGGCGATATTGCGTTGCCCATTGGCCGGGTGTTGACCCCGGCGGATTTGGCCTTGGCCGCGGCGATTGGGTTTGGCGCGTTGCCGGTATATCGCCCGCTGCGCGTAGGAGTTTTGTCGACCGGTGATGAGCTTGTCGAACCGGGGCAGGCGGCCAAGCCGGGGCAGATTTTTGATGCAAATCGCCCGATGCTTTTGGCGGCGATTGCGCGATTCGGCTATGAGGCGGTCGATTTGGGCCGTGTGGCGGATAACCGCGAAGCTTTGCGAGGTCAGTTGGACGACGCAGCGGCCAAGGTGGACGTTATCTTGACCTCCGGGGGGGCATCCGCGGGCGATGAGGATCATGTTTCGGCGTTGTTGCGAGAAAGCGGAGCCTTGGCAGAATGGCGGATTGCCCTAAAACCGGGGCGGCCCTTGGCGCTTGGGATATGGGACGGCGTGCCAGTGTTTGGCCTGCCGGGGAACCCGGTTGCGGCCTTTGTCTGTACGTTGATTTTTGCGCGCCCGTCTCTTTCGGTTCTGGCAGGGAGCGGATGGCGCGTGCCCGATCATTATGACCTTCCTGCGGCGTTCAGCAAACGCAAGAAACCGGGGCGGCGCGAATACCTGCGCGCCCGAATGCGCAATGGGCACGCCGAAGTGTTCAAATCCGAAGGGTCGGGCCGGGTGTCGGGCTTAAGTTGGGCAGAGGGTCTTGTTGAACTTGGCGATGAGGGTCACGACTACAAAGAAGGAGATTTGGTGCGGTTCTACCCATATGCTAGCTTCGGGTTGTAGGGCGACATTGCCAGACAGCCCATTTGTGGAGTGTAACTCGTGACCCATGTTCTTTTGTCGCAGACGCGTAGTTTCCTGACCTATACCGGTATGGAAACATATCTTTTGTTTTCCAAGGGGATCGACCTGCCGGGTTTTGCTTGTTTCCCTCTTTTGGAAACGGCGCAGGGGCAAAGCATCTTGCGCCAAATCTATAGCCGTCAGTTGTTGATCAGCAGCTCGCTTGGGCTTGGGTCTATACTCGAATCGCCGACCTGGGCGGCTCATTCGGGGCGCGGCGGGCCCTTGGGCTATACGCCACGACAACTATACAATCTCAACATTCAGGCGCTGGCGCTGATCGAAGATATCCGCGACGCCTATCAGGCGGAACGCCATAAAGACCGTTGGAATGTGCCCTGTTTGCTAAGCGCAAATGTTGGGCCGCGTGGCGATGCCTATACGCCCGAGGTCGAGATGTCAGAAACCGATGCAGAAGTGTATCACGCCTTGCAAATAGCGGCCATTGCCCAAACCAACGCGGATTTGGTGACAGCCTATACAATAGGCTCCCCTGCGGAAGCGACGGGAATTGTGCGTGCGGCGCGGGCTTTGAATATCCCGGTGGTCATCTCTTTTACCGTCGATACGAACGGACGCTTGCCGAGCGGGGGCGCTCTGCACGATGCGGTGGCGGAGGTGGACCAAAAGACGGGCAATTACGCCAGCTATTTTATGGTCAACTGTTCCCATCCTGATCACTTTGGCGATGTGTTGCGCGACCAATCTTGCCCTAGTCGGTTAAAGGGGATTGTCGCGAATGCCTCGCGCTGTAGTCACGCAGAGCTAGACGAAGCCGAGGTGTTGGACGCCGGTGATCCAAGTGAGTTGGCGCAACAATTGTCGGCGTTTAAATTGGCCAATGACGGCATTACGGTGTTGGGCGGATGTTGTGGCACGGATATGAGCCATTTGATCGACATTGGGATGCGCATGCGATCAATTGATCAAAGCGGTTAGTCAAAGGTTCCAGCGACCCGACCCAACAACATAAAGGCGCGCGACGTTCGGGTGCCGGCCAATTCTTGGATTTCCGCATCGGTGGCGTGCTGTTCGAATTGCACGATGTTCTGATCAAAGCGACGCAGGAAATGGTGCGCGGCATCGCGGAAAATCGGGTCTTGCTTCATACGGCCTGCGGTCAAAGCAAGCGAGGAGCGGTCACGCACCCCACCCAGCGCGGCCACTTCGCGACCCCGTTTGCCATGGGCAAAGGCGCGCCAGATTTCGGGCCGAGCCAGATCTGGGCGCAGGTCATCCATGTAAATACCGTCTTGGCTCATCAAGGTGAGCACATCCTGCGCGGCCTGAATTAGCTGCGCGGCCTGACGGTCTTTGAGGGCGCGGCGCAGCGCGGCGAAACCTTCGGTGTCGTCGGCGGTTTCCGGGAAATGCAGCGCGCGGATGAAATCGGCGTTTGAAAGCGGAGGACGGTGCGCTTCGGCAGGGGTGCCAAGCGACAAGACCGGCTGGTCCTCTTCGACGGGGGCGCTGTTGTCAGACGCGACCATTGGGGTCGGATCGGCTTGGCGCATACCAACCAGCATCGCCAAGGTGGTTTCCTGATTCTTTTGCGTGCTGGCGATTTCATCAAGGCGTTTGAGAACCGCAGGATGCGGAGCTTCGTTCCGGCCGCTCTGGGCCTGATTGACATAGGCCTGACGAATGGCGTCGATGGCGGCGGCCAAACGGGCGCTTTCTTCGCGCATCACGCGGGTCGAGCGCACCGTCATGGCGGCCACCCAGATCAAAGCGATTGGCATCATGATCACCATCGCCGTCAGCAAGAAGCCCATGCCCTGTGTCTCATTCGGGCCATCGGTCATGAAATAGCTGCCGGATAACAGCAGCCACAAGATGGTGGCCGCAAGGGCCGCCATTTCAATTGCGGTGACCCCCGAGACAGCGGTGCGGTCGTATAGACCGGCAGGGGTGGGGCGAGCTTCTTTGCGATCGGCCATGATGTGGGTTACTTGAAGACGACTGTGAGGACTTCGTAAGATTTCACACCGCCGGGGGTGCGCACTTCGACGCTGTCACCTTCTTCTTTGCCAATCAGCCCACGGGCGATGGGCGATTTGATGTTCAAAAGACCAGCTTCGATATTGGCCTCGTGTTCGCCGACAATCTGCCAGGTCTTTTCTTCGTCGGTGTCTTCGTCCACCAAGGTCACAGTCGCGCCGAATTTGATCGACCCAGAGAGGGTTGTCGGGTCAATCACCTCGGCAAGGCCGATCACGCTCTCAAGCTCTTTGATGCGGCCTTCGATAAAGCCCTGCTTTTCCCGCGCTGAATGGTATTCGGCGTTTTCCTTCAGATCGCCAAGCTCGCGGGCTTCGGCGATGGCCTGAATGATGGTGGGGCGCTCAACGGATTTGAGCTGCTTGAGTTCGGTTTCCAATGCGGTGAAACCGGTGCGGGTCATCGGGAACTTGTCCATCTGGTTCTATCCGTTCTTCTTCTTCGTGTAGGGGCGGGCGGTCCCTTGGGCCCGTTCCCGTATCGGTCACAATGTGCGTATGCCCGGTTGCATTGCAACAGGACAAACACAAAGTCCAGCAAAAGGCGGCAAAATCCGGCCTGCGTCTAAAGTTCGGGGCACCCTGTGCCGCCGATTCCGTCACCGCTCGACTCGCATGGATCGAGGGCTTCTAGGGCTGTGGCCTCGACCATGGGTTCGGCTAGGGGGTCGGCTAGAGGCTCTGGGGCGTGGTCCATCGGGGCGGAGCAAGCCGCGAGGCTTAGCAAGGCCAAGGTTGCAAGAATTCGACATGTCATGATGGATCAACCTTGGTGGCATAGAGATAGGTCCCGGCGCGGAACCGGTGATTGGCCCCTTTGGGCGCGGCGGCTTTTAGGTGGGCGGCCTGGGCGTTGATTTGGGTCAAAAGCTTGGCCTGTCCGTCTCGAAACGCGATGTCGAGGTCCGTGACTTGATCGGCGGTAAGACCGGTGTAGTGAACGGCGCGCTCAAAATGGGCCGGGGTTGCTCCTTGGACGTTTTCACAGGCCGCCATCAGATGGTCGCCTGTGTTGTCAGACAAATAGGCCAGCTGCTCGTCGCTTCCGCTTAGGGGGACATAGGCTGTGTCGACCAATGTCACATGGTCATTCACCGCAACCGTGCCGGCCGCAGAGAGCGTATCGAGTATGGTGCGGGGATGAATGTCTTGGCGGATGTGGCGGGCGAGGGCCTCAAAGGAGGGAGGCGGTCCGGTGCGGGGAAGCGGGATCGGTTGCCCGTCTTTTGAATAAGTCGGATCACTTTGCCATGTGGCCACAAGCCGGCTTAGCGGATTGGCGCGGGCGGGCTTGTGTTCAAAGGCGCGCAGCCGGGCAATATCGCGCCGTTGCAAACCGGTCAGAACCGAAAGACGGCTATCGGTGACTTTGCCAGAGCTTGAATCGCGGCTGGCTTGGTCTTGGGCGGCGCGGACGTAATGGCCTTTGAGCCGTTCGGCCAAATCGGCAAAGGGCACGCCGCGGGCAACCATGAGACGGGCCAAGGCGGCAAGTAGGGAGTCGAACATAGATGACATGATGTGCAAAATGCACATTTTGGTTGCAAGGGGCAAGGAAAATGAATAATGTGCAATTAACACATTTTTGAGGTGCAGATATGACGGGCTCTGAATTTGGTTTAAAACGAACGCGCATTGCGATGACATTTATCGGGCTTGCTCTGTTGTCTGCCTGTGACATCCCGGATGGCATGGCAGATGTCGACGCCAGCATAGCGGTTGAACCGGCGCTTGAATCGGCGGATGCAATGATGGAGCCGATGGCGGTTCCGGACATGGGGGCACCGCGTCTGGGACGATCGGCACGCCGGGGTGTGGTGACGGCGGGTGACATTGATGATGCGATCAACCTATCGGCCTTCAAAACGTATCAGAGCCGCACCGCCAAAGAGCTTGACCTACCCCGTGCCAATCTGTTGACGCCGATCCAAGTTCAGATGGTTGGGCCAAATGGCAAACCTGCGCCGGGCGTGTCCTATAGCCTGCGCGCGTCGGGGGCCTCTGACGCGTTTCACACCGGCTATTCCGGCGTTGATGGCCGGATCACAGTGTTTCCCGCCTCGCTTGGGGCCGGGCGGCAGCACAAAGTTGAACTACGCGCCTTTGATGACGGTCAGGAAGTGACGCGTCAGGTGATCAGTACCGGCGGTTGGAGCAAAGTCGCCGTACCCAAGGCTAGCGGCTGGCAACCCGACTTCCTTGATCTGGTCTTTGTGTTCGACACCACCGGAAGCATGGGGGATGAACTTGCTTGGTTGACCAAGGAGTTTGCCGGGATTGTCCGTCAGGCGCGCCGATCCGCACCCGGTGTTTCCATTCGCTTTGGTCTTGTGGCGTATCGCGATCAGGGCGATGCCTATGAGGTGCAAAACTACGGTTTCACCGATCAGCAACGGCAAATGCAAAGCTGGCTCAAGCGGCTCAATGCAGATGGCGGTGGGGATTACCCAGAGGCCGCAGACAAGGCCATGCAGGCGGCGGTGAATTTGGATTGGCGTCGAGGCAAAGGCGAGCGGATCATCTTTCACATCGCTGATGCGCCGCCGCATAAACAAAACGCATTGTCCTATATTCGCGCCGCGCAAGTTGCCGCCGGGCAAGACGTGCAAATCTTTGGCCTTGGGGCCAGCGGCGTCGGTGCCGAGAGCGAATACCTAATGCGGCAGGCCTCGGTTTTGTCCGGTGGACGGTATCTGTTCCTGACCGATGATTCCGGGGTGGGGAATAGCCATGCCGAGCCAAAGATAGCCTGTTATCGGGTGACAAAGCTCAAGGATTTGTTGATCCGGGTGTTGCAATCAGAACTGAGCGGAACCCGGCGTGAGGCCGAGCCATCGGCGGTGATCCGAGAGGTTGGGAACTATAAGAACGGGCATTGTGCACAATAGACCCTGTCATTCCTGACATTTGACTTGTTCCGCGGCTGTCTTACGCTGGTTGGCATTATTTCCAAAAGTGAGAATTGCCATGACGTGTTTCAAACCTGCCCTAGCGGGCCTCATACTAGTCGCCGGAATGTCCCATGCTCAGGGGATTGAGGGCCTAAGCGTGTCCCCCGACGGTCAAACCGTGGTGCTGAGCGGTCTCAATCGTGTGGTTTATACGGTTGGGGCCGAAAGCCTAGAGGTGACGGAGCGCCGCTACATCCCCGAAATGGTCCGCCAGATCATCCATAGCGACGATGGCGCGATGATCTTTATGCGCGACGACGAAGAAAACCTCATTGCATATGGAGCGGATATGACCCGCATCTGGAGCGTCGAGGGGGCGGATGAGGTGGTTTATGACGCCGCAAATGGCGTGCTGGCTGTCCTGGACGAACATTGGAAAGATGACTCGCTGCGTTTGATAGATGCCGCCGATGGCAGCCAAAAGGCGCGCGTTGCCTTGGGCAAGATCAAATCCGACATGCTGGCGCTTGGCCCGGATGGAAAATCGGCGCTGATCCTGACGCAAAGCTCCAAAAGTGACAGCGAAAGCATGTTGGATGAACCGGCTGACATGACCAAGCTGCAAAAGGCGGAGTTCAAGCAGAAGACCGATGGCTACGTGTCGTCTGTGATCACGGTGGATTTTGATCTGGGCGAGTTTACGACAACCCAAAGCCATTACCGCGTGTCCTACCCACATCAGGTGCGGATGCTTGATGGCAAGATGATGATCCTGCGATCGAACGTCGACAGCGCCTTGGTTGGGGCCGATGGCTCGGCGACGTTGATTGACTTGGGCGAGGATTACTTCAACGCCGCGATGATTGATGATGCGGGCAAGACATTTGTTCTAACCAATGGCGTCGATCTGCGCTTTGTCCCGGTTGATGGTGGCGCGGCGCAAGGGTTGCTCACCGCGCAGCGGTTGCCCGGCGGTCCCGCGGAATGGGTAACGGCGACGGCAGAGGGCAAAGACGGCACGCTCTTCTTTGGCACCAATGCTTATCGTCTGTTCAAAGTGGCCCCGGATCGCGGATCGGTTCAAGCGGTCGCGGTTTACTAGGGTCTGGACCCATTACTTGTGCATCCTCAAGGGCATTGAACCTGTGCGCCCAAGGAATGTTACCGCGGGTATAGGTGTTCTTTTTCAAGGTGATATGGCGAATTTGGGTGCCAATTCCACGCCACCCAACGGGAAAAGGGAGTTGTACGACCTTAACGGCGTGCCTCTCTCGTCATAAAAGATGTCAGGACTTCGGCCAGCAAGCTTCTGATCTCGTGATGTTTTCTTTGTTAAGTTCGAATATTTCAGGGGTCCTGACCCTAAGAAAACCAGGGGCATATGTGCCACAGCGTGCGAATCCCCAGCCATTTTCATAGGGGGCATTTGAAGTGCGCGCGGCGTCAGTTTCGGTGGGCGGGCAAGGAAATTACCTGAAAACGTGGTTTTTCTTTAACATTCTGTTGCATTCGTCCAAACCGACGCCGTGTTCGGATTGACCAATGCTGCGCTGCCGCGCTACCTCTGCACCGGAACAAAAATAGCCAATTCCCGGGAGGACACCGGCATGAGCGACGTGCAACGCGAGTCGATGGAATATGATGTTGTGATCGTAGGCGGCGGGCCAGCAGGCCTATCTGCAGCGATCCGCCTAAAGCAATTGAATGCCGACCTTGAAGTGGTTTTGCTTGAGAAGGGCTC